>DATCCP010000081.1:0-3735 GCA_036511215.1 Candidatus Krumholzibacteriaceae bacterium | reverse complement strand
GTACCCTGAAACGTTCGCGACAGCGTGCCAGTGGAGCGTGATTCTCCCGTCCCCCACGCGGGCCGAAAGCCCCTTCGGCGCGGGAAGCGCCTCGTCGAACCCGGAGAGCGGCACCTCCGTCACGGTATCGAGGCATCCGCCGAGAATGCTCACAAGCATCCAAAGCATCAGTATCGGCATAACTCTTCTCATCGAAAGAACCTCCGTCGCGCTAGAAATGAACTGCTACCCATGCTCCCCGTCCGTCGAGATCGAGCGAATACCGGTGCGAACCGGCTCCCCCGTCCCCTCCCGAGAAGAACGTATCGATGACGTTCCATCCCCACACACCGGCCAGCGCGATAAGCGAGGCGTTTCTCCGGCCCCGCACGCGCTCGACGTCGCTCCATAGTCCCGAAGCTCTGTCGAGAAGCTGCTTCTTTTCCGAGACCACATCGGTCGCGTTGAAACGCTCGACGCACACCTGATAGTCGTCGAGCGCAACATCGTATTCATTCTGATAGTGGAGCGCGGCGAGCCCGCCCGCGAGCGTCGCGACGGAGAAGAGTATCCCGCGAGCCGTCTTGCCTTGGTAGAACTGACCCCTGCCGGGTCTTACGAGTGAATAGAGGAATGCCTTCGGCCGCGATTGCCTCGATCCGCGAACCGTTATCTCCCCTTCCGCGGCGCCTGGTGCCGACCCCGGTGGATTGTCCGTGAGAAACGGTTCCACAACCTGCCACGCGTAGAGCGCACCGGCCAGCGTCGCGAGGCGACGCCGGTACTCGTTTTGAACGTTCAGCTCGCGCGAAGCCTCATGCGAGGCGACCTGGAACCGCGTCCGATCCTCATACGCAGCCGCCGCCCCGAGGCGCTCCTCCTGAACAGCGAGACGATTCCGCAGGTGAAGGTACTCCATCTCCTCCTGGTAGAGGACGGCGAGCGTCGCGCCGAGGCTGATATCGTCACTCAGGCCGGCGCCGGCCCGCCGCGCGTAGACGGATCCCCATCCGGGCAGCACGATGTTCCTCGCAACGGCGGAGAACTGCACTCCGTGCAGAGCCGCTCGCCCCTCGCCGCTCATCGTGAAGGCGCCGATGCGCCGTTCGAGACCGCCGCCATCGAGCGTGAACCGGTAACGCACCCGTGGTTCGAGATCGCATATCGTCGCGGGCAGGACTCCGCCGAGCTCGTAGCGGTGCGCGAGGGTGACGTGCTCCCCTTCGAGCGTTCCCGTCATGCGAACACACAGCGAATCGCGCGCCCCCACCGATGAGGGGACAGAGCCGCTTTCGGCAATCGCGGCGAACGAGGTCAGCGTCAGAACGCCTATCGCAGCGCTCATCCCCATGGCCCGCAACGTGTCAGAGACTCGCGCCCTCACGCGGGACCTCCGTGCGTGCTCTCCTCCTCCTGGCGGTACCCGTAGTATTTGTAGTCATAATAGTACGGAAGAACCTCCGAGAGATTGTTGACGACCACGCCGAGGAGGTTCGCGTTCGCGTCGAGAAGAATGTCCCGCGCGCGTGTCGCCACGTTCCGGGGTGTTTTCCCGGCGAGAAGCACGAGAATAACGCCGTCCACCTCGCTCGAGATAAGCATAGGATCGCTGACGGGGATAATGGGCGCCGAGTCCACGATCACGATATCGTAATAGAAGCGGAGTTTCTTGAATATATCCGAGAGAATGTCCCCTTCAAACAGGTGCGCAGGCGAGGCGACCCGGGATCCGGCCGGAATCACTTTGAGATTCTCGACGGGTGTATCCTTGACCGCCTTGAGGGGATCCAGGTTCCCTTCGAGGCACTCGAGGAGCCCTGGCGCCCTCGGAACCCCGAATATCTCATGGAGTCTCGGACGCCTTAGATCCGCGTCGACGATGAGCGATTTCTTCCCCTTGAAACGCGCGACGGTCAGGGCGAGGTGCGATGAGATCGTGCTCTTTCCTTCACCCCGGTCGGAGCTCGTTATGAGGAAGCTCCGCATGTCGGGCTTGCCGTGCAGATGCCTGATGTTCGAATAGAGCCTCCGCATCTCGGTCGCCATGGGGCTTTCCTGGTCAAAAAGGTCGTAGATCGTCTTCCTCTCCCCACCGTTCACTTCTGAACCTCCGTCGCCGGTTGATCTTCCTTGAGCTCGATCCCAAGGCCGCTCGACTGCAGGTGTTTCGCGTAGACGTAGAGGGCGCCTGACATGATCGCGACGAAAAGGGCCATCCCCACGATCCATGTGGCGATCATGACGCCGCGTCTCTTCTTCTCCCATGTAAAGTCGATCGCCATCTTTGGAACGGTGCCGAGCACCGGCGTCTTGAGCACGCGCTCGACCTCGTCAATCGACCGAAACGAATCGTCCATGTATTCCGTAACGATAATCGCCGCCAGCCCGCAGGCGCCTCCGAACAGGACTGCGGCGACAATTATCATGAGCGGGTTGGGTTTAACCGGAGTCAGCGGCTTCTGTGCCCGCTCGATGATGTTCATGCTCAAGCCGAGGTTCGTCGTCTGCACCGCCTCGCTGATGCGGGCCGAAGTCTTTGACTCGAGGAACGCCTTGTAACTCGCCTGGTTCATCTCGACCTCTTGCGTGAGCCGGCTGAACTCCCGCTCGAGCCCCGGGCGCATCTCGTAGTTCTTTGCATACTGGTCGACGTAGGCCTGGAGCTTCCGGTCAATGAACGAGTAGTAATCATTGAGCGAACGCTGGTAGAAATACTCGACAACGAGGGGGAGAACGTCCGGGGGGATCGTGCGGTACTCCACCCGCACGAGGTCGTCGATCCGCGACCGAAGCGTCGCGGCCGCATCGTTGAACACGTCGGGCGGTCGGGAAGCCAGCTGAGGCCCCGTGAGGTCGCGGAGCAGTTTCTCCTCGCCGTAGGCGACGATCTTGTTCTCACAGTTGCGCACCGTCTCGTCGGAGGTGATCTTGTCGGACGACGGGACCACGTTGAGGAGCTGAACAAGCTTGTCCCGGACCCGTTTGAGAGCGATACCGCTTCGGTCGGCGTCCGCGCCCGAGGTCTGCTTGAGCGCGCGGGCGAAATTGACGTTCGCGGAGTTCACGGGGTTGTGCTCGACTTCGCTGTCCGCCATCTCGCGCTTGATGAGTGCGAGGTCCTTTTCCGAGCTCTCGAGCTTCTCCTTGTATATCGCGAGCTGCTCGTCGCTGAAGGCGCCCGCCTGGCGTATCCCCTGGATCTGGTCCTGGCGAGTGACGTTGATGAACGACTCGGTGATGTGCTCGGCGAGCACGTACGCGGTCGCCGGATCGGTATCGAAGACCCCGATCGTAAAGAACCCGGACATGGGACTGTCGACAGCGATCTTCTTTTTGAGAAGACCGACGAGGTGCCGCATGACGAGATCATCGATCGGCACTTCTCGGCGGTCGGCGCCCGACACGCTTTGAATGTAGCGGCGAATCTGGTCCGAGCGCTGGAGCCCGAGCTCCTCGACGACGAGCTTGAGAAAATCGTTGCTCTTCAAGCGCGTCTCGATCATCGCGCGGAACTGCTGGTCTCGTGTCTGGCTCCGGGTCTCGGCCTCGGGGACATACCGTTCGATTGTCGGCGTGAGGACGTTCTTGTCCTCAATCGAGAGCATCGTGTGCGATTCGTAGATAGGGGTCAGATAACGCACACCGAAGAAGGCGATGATCGCGGAGAGAACGAGCGGGACGATGAGGTAGAACTTCTTCCGCCAGAATACCTTCCAGTACGCATGGAGGTTGATCCTGCCCTGCTCTTCATCCGGA
>DATCCP010000080.1:0-6647 GCA_036511215.1 Candidatus Krumholzibacteriaceae bacterium | reverse complement strand
GGGGCCTCGCCGCGCGCTTCGGGCAGCGTCGAAGTCCAGGAGCTGTTTGCCGGAACCGCAGGACCGGGTGTGGCGACGTCCGTGTTTTATGGGAGGGAAGAATTCACGGGTGTCCGCGAGCTTCGCTTCGACGAGCGTCTCGCCTACCACGGAACGCGGCTCGAGATGCCGACGGTCTCTTTTCTCGCGGGGCCCTCGGCCTCCGCGGGGCCGGCTGGGGGCGCCTCCTGGAGCGGGAGAAAAACGGCGCTCGCGATGATCGCTTCGGCGATTCTTCCGGGAATGGGGGAGCTCTACTGCTACACGGCCTCGCGCGACAACTGGACCCTTGCCCGCGTGCCGGCGTTCGTGGCCCTCGACGGGTACATGTGGTACGGATACTTCCACAATCACAGCGTCGGAAAGGACTACAAACACGACTACGAGGTCTATGCCGATGCCCATTGGAACCTCGACCGGTTCCTCGCGAACCACCCCTGCTGCGCGAGCCTGGGCGGATGCGGCACGTGGCAGTACTATAACGAGCACTGTCAGGGCCAGTACAACTACTTCGTCTACACGCCGAAGGAGAGCAGCACGGAGGAGTACTACGAGAACATCGGCAAATACAACGCCTTCGCGTTCGGATGGGACGACGCCCAGGCGTGGGATTACAGCAACGTCAACGAGGCCACGGACTATCAGTACTGGACGCCGCACCGGCAGTACTACTGGTCGCTGCGCAAGGACAGCGACAGGTATCTCCTGCGCGCCGACAACTACCTCATGGGTCTTCTCGTGAGCAGGGTCGTATCGATCCTCGATACGGGCTGGCTCGCGTACCGGATATCGAAGGGAAACGATCCCGACAAGGGATGGTCGCTCAGGTTCAAGACCTACGATACGGCGCCGTCCCTCGTCATCACGCGCCGTTTCTAGCGGAGGATACGCATTGAAAACAATCGTCGTGTACGTGCTGATCGCCGCGCTCGCGATCCCGTTCATTCCCCGCGCCGCGCTCGCGGAATCGGTATTCGACTGTGCACGCACGGGGCCGCCGCGGCTGCGCCTCGAGCGGTCCCAGGATACACGGGGCCTTGACGCCGTGCTCGCCTCGTCGAGCGGGGACTCCGGTGCGCCCGGCGCAGTCGCGACCGGGGTCTCTCCTCTGAGGGCCGGCGCGTCGAGCCTGTGCTTGCCGGGACTCGGCGAGCAGCGTCTTGGGGCTACCATGCGCGCGAAGGTCTTTTTCGGTCTCGAGGCGGTCGGTTGGATAACGGTCGCGAGCTTCCTGTGGGCCGGTCACTCCCGCGCGAATGCCTACAAGGAATATGCGGTCGTGTTTGCCGGCATCACGGGCACCGATCACTCCGACGACTACTACAAGACGATCGGCGAATACCTGGCGAGCGACGGCCCCGGCGGCTACAACGAAAGCGTGCGCCGGGAGGCGCGCGACCTCTACTATCCCAACGTCGAGGCGATGGACGCCTATTATCACGCGCACGCGATCACCGGGGACAAGGGCTGGTCATGGCGGGACGAGAGCACTTACGGCAGATACGGGAGCCTGCGGGACGGGAGCCGCTTCGACAACCGCGTCGCGCTCTATTCGGCGTTCGGCCTCGCCGCGCTCCGGATCGTGAGCGCCGCGGATGCGGTGCGGCTCGCCCGGATCGACGGACGTTCCGCGGCGGCCGAGGGAAGGACGTCGATAGGTTTCGAACCCGCGCCCCGGGGCATGGCCCTCTACGTGCAGCGATCGTTTTAGAAACGGCCGGCCGGGCGGCAGGCGGCGCCAGATGAAACGCACTGCAAGCGCACTTGTGATCCCGCTCATTGTTCTCCTGCTGCTCCTGCCGCGAGAGATTCGCGGTTCCGCGGATTCGCTTTCGCTTCATCCGGAGCCGGATACGTCGCTCACCCTCCGTATCGCAGAGACCCCCGTCCGTTTCGGCTCGCGCGACCTGCGGGAGCCGACCGGCGTCGCGGTCGATTTCCGGGGATACGTCTACGTCGCCGACGCGATGGCGGGGAAAGTCTTTCGCTACGCGAGCGACGGCGCCTCGCTCGAGTTCGAGCGGCCGCCGAACAACTCCGCGTTCTACCCGATCGATGTCGCGGTGCTCGAATCGTTCGTCCTCGTTCTCGACTACTCCGGGAACCGTCTCCTGCGCTACGACGAGAAGGGCGCCTACCTCGACGTTCTCATCGCGTTCGATCAGTTCGACCGCGTGCACCCCGTGTCGGTCACGGCCGGTCCCGGGGGGAGCCTCATCACGGCGGATGTCACGAGCCACACGGTGGGCCTGTGGACCCCGCTCCTCGATCTCGAGCTCATGATCGGGGAGTTCGGATGGGGCGCGGGCCGTTTCAACGAGCCGAGGAAGGGCGCGTTTCTCCCGGGGCGCGGGATCGTCGTCGTGGAATCGGGAAACCGCCGTCTCCAGTTCTTCTCGCCGTCCGGGCGCTACGAGCGCACCGCCGAGCCTCCTCCCACCGTTCCCTTCGTCTCGCCCCGCTCGGTGAGCGTCGATCCCGCGGGCGCGGTCTTCGTCTGCGACCCCGACGGCGGAAGGATCTCCGTGTTCTCCGCCGACGGCACGTACGTCACAGCCGTTGACGCGTTCGGGGGAACAGCGATCGCCCCGGCGGCGGCCGCCGTCGGATGGGACGGCAAACTGTACGTCGCGGACCTTAAATCCCGCTCCGTTCTCGTCTACAGGCTCAATTCTTCGCGTGAGAAATGATGAGCTCGTTGAGGATCATCGCCGCGATTCTGGCCATGTGTGTCGCGGGCTGCCCGGCCGCTCTCGCGGGGACGGCCGCCGGCGACGCTCCGGCGTCCCATGACCGCGCGAAGGAGCGCCGCGTTTTCATTCTCAAGACAGGCGAGACCAGGGTCGAGCTTGGGATGCCGTTCGTCGTCCCCGGGAGCGACTCGGTGACGGTCGATGGGAAGCCGCTTGCGCGCGGAGACGATTACCGGATCAACACGCTCCGGGGCTCGATCGTCCTCGTGAAGAGCGCCGCCGGCGGCGAACGTCTCGTCGTGAGATTCTCGCGGTACCCGCTCCCGTTCGCTCCCGTGTTCGCCTCCCGCGTCGCCGAGGGGGAGGCGCCCCTTCCGCTCGAGCCGCTGGCGCCGCCCGCCAAGCCGCGGGAGGCGCCGCGCGCGGCGGAGCCCTCCCAGCTTCGTCTGTCGGGATCGAAGACCGTCGGCGTCAACGTCGGCTCCAACAAGGATCTCGGAATCGATCAGAGTCTCCGTGTGACGATGGTCGGAAAGGTCGCCAAGGATCTCGAAGTGAACGGTTTCCTCACCGACGACAACCTCCCCATCCAGCCCGAGGGGAACACGGAGGAGCTCAAATACCTCGACAAGGTCTATGTGCAGGTCAAGGCGAAGCACACCGAGGTTCAGCTCGGCGACTTCACGTCGGGGTTGTCGTGGTCGCAGTTCTCCTCGTTCCAGCGTGAGCTCCGCGGGGTCTCCGTCGCGGTCGGCGCTCGCGGCGAGAGCTTCTTCGCGGGGGGCGGCGTCGCGAAGGGAAGATTCAAGACCGCGAGTTTCACGGGAAAGGAAGGCGTACAGGGTCCATACGAGCTTCTCGCGGCGCGCCGCTTCAACGCCGTCGTCATTCTGCCGGGTACGGAACGCGTCTACTTCAACGGCCGCCTCCTCAAGCGCGGGAGCGAGAACGACTACACGATCGACTACAACCGGGGCACCGTTACATTCATGGAGCGCCTGATCGTGACGAACGATTCGGAGATCGTCATCGACTACGAGATGAGCGAGGACAACTATGAGCGCTCCACCGTTACGGGGGGATGGACGAGCCCCCGGTACGGCGGCGCCCTGAGCCTCCACGCCTTCTTCTTTCAGGAATCGGACGACACGGGGAAGCCGGTCTTCGGAACGCTCGCGGCCGCGGACAAGACGGCCCTCCAGGCGGCGGGGGACGATCCCTCGAAGGCGTTCACGTCGGGGATCGAGTACAGGGGGGAGGGGAAGGGGGACTACCGGCTCGTCGGTGCGGATTCACTCCCCGCGCACTACGAGTACGACGCCTCGGGGGGCGCGTACACCCTCGTGTTCCACGAGACGGCTGCCGGCGCGGGAGATTACGTCGTCGACGGGTTCACGGTGCACGGGGAGGTCAAGTACCGCTACGCGGGAGAAGGGAAGGGGGACTTCCGCATCGGGAAAATCCTGCCCCTGCCCGAGCGAAACAGGCTCTTCACGATCGGCGCTGCCGCCGCGAAGGGAGCGTTCTTTCTCGACGCCGAGGAGAACGTGAGCGTCCACGACAAGAATCTCTTCTCGACTGCGGACGACGGCGACAACGCGGGACAGGCGATGAAGCTCTCGGGCGGGCTGAAGGACCTGAGGATCCCCGCGGCACGCCTCACGCTCGCGGGCGAATTTTCGAGCCTCTCCGACCGGTTCACCTCCCCCGACAAGCCGCGGGAATCATACTTCTACCGCGACTGGGGGCTCGAGAGCGTGCCGCTTGCGGGACGCGAAGACATCGGCGGCGCCAGATTCGCGCTTGCCGGCACGAGGGCCTGGAGCCTCGGCGGAAGCTACCTCTCCCTCTCGCGCGGCCCGGCGCTCTCCGCGAGCAAGGCGGAGCTCGCGGGCGGTGTCGGCGACATGCAGACGCGCGGCCTTTCGTTCAAGGGATTCAACTCGAGCGCGGGAAGCGAGCGGGAGCGGCGCTTCGCCCAGGGGAGCGGCGTCCTCTCGTTCTGGCATCTCGTTCCCCGGCTCACGTTCGAATCGGAGCGGTACAAAGCGCTCCCGGCGGGCGCTCCCGATACGGGGCGGTACTACCGGCAGGGCCTGTTCTCGATAGCCGGGAGCGGCATCGGGGCTTACCGCGCAAACCTCTCGTACTCGAGGAGGCTCACCGACGAAGTCGATTCCTCCCGCGTGAAATGGTTCCGGTCGCGGGAAAGCGACGAGATCAACTTCGACGGGGGCCTCTCCAGCGGGGGCCGCATTCTCGAGCTTCTCGCCACGCACCGCGTGAACCGCGACGTGCGTCTCGACGAGACAGCCCGGTACAATCTGGCGCGCTTTCGCGGACGGGATGCGTGGGAGAGCGCCGGCCTCGCCGCGGACGTGAGCTACCGCGTGAGCTCGGGGCAGGAGCGCACCCGCGAGAGGACCGTCGTGTTCGTCGGCGCGAACCAGGGGGATTACGACAAGGAAGGACGCGAGGTCGGTCAGAAGCGCGGGGACTACATGCTCCTCTACCTCCCCGGCGCGGAGACGGAGCCCGTTCGAACGGTCGAGCTCAGCACGCAGGTGAGCGCGGGGGCGGGGGTGCGGGGTCTGAGCGGCGACACGGGCGGCGGAGGCATTCTCGCGAGGCTCAGGCGCGAGGTCTCCCTCGATCACTTCTTCTCCGTCCTCGAGGAGTCGCGAACCACCGATCTCCTCGGACTCTACCTTCTGAAGCCGTCGCTCCTCCAGAGAGACGATCTGACGATCTACGGCATCAACAGGCTCCGCGAGGAATGCACGCTCTTCAACTCCTCGAAGATCTTCAAGCTGCGCATCTCCTACTCGCGCGAGGACGAGGAGGACAACCGCCTCCAGGGCTCTTCGGCCGGCACCTTCACGAGGGACGTGCGGACCCGGATCGAGTCGGTCCCGTGGGAGGCGCTGGCGGTCACATGGGAGGTGGGCGCGGGGCTCAGGGAGCGAAGCGCGACAGGAGCCTCCGAGCAGAACTACCGCGTCGAGACGAATTCTCTCTCGCAGATCCTCAACTACCGTTTCAATCCTTCGACGAGGCTCTCGGTCGAGCTCGGCGCGGAGCGGCGCACCGACGCTGTTACCTCCGCCAAGCAGATCTCGTACATGGCGACGCCGTCCCTGAACTCGTCGATCGGGGAGCGGCTCAATCTCGCCTCATTCGTCAAGTTCACCTATACCGACGTGCAATCCGGGCAGACGAAACCTCTCTTCTTCCTGGAGGAGGGGCTTCGCGAGGACTGGAGCGCTATGGGGCAGTACCGCTTCTCCCGCAACGTGAGCTTCGGCCTCAACTACACGGGCCGGCGCGAGAAGGGCTACCAGGGGGAGGTGAGCACGGTACATGATCTCAAGATTGAGAGCCGCGCTTATTTCTAGTCTGGCGCTCTGCTGCATATGGCCGGTCTCACCCGAGGCGGGAGTGATCCGTTCGGTGAGCTACCGGGGCGCGAGCGTGATCTCGAGCGCCGCGCTCGAGAGTCAGAGCCTTCTTCGCACGGGGGCCGCGTACTCCGATTCTCTTGTTTCAATGGAGGTTGTACGCGTCGATTCACTCTATTTCTCAGATGGCTATCTGGGGGTCGACGTGCGCGCGGACACCTCCTCGACTCGGGGAGGGATCGACGTCCGATTGGTGATTACGGAGGGGGAGGCGGCACGCATCGGGAAGATCTCGGTGAGCGGCGCCGACCTCATCGGCGAGGCTGAAGCGGTGCGCCGCATGCGCCCGCGCCCCGGGGATCCATTCGATCCTTTCGCTCTCGCTCAGTCGCTCCGCGGCTTCCTCGGCCTCTACAACGAGTCGGGCTATCCGTACGCCCAGGTCTGGCTCACGGGCTTTGAGTACCGCCGCGACGCGAACGAGGTCGACATCACGGTATCGATATCGACCGGCGGG
>DATCCP010000079.1:0-7736 GCA_036511215.1 Candidatus Krumholzibacteriaceae bacterium | reverse complement strand
CGCGTCGTGCTCCTCGAGGATGATACCGTGCTCCGTGCCGATCACATTCCCCAGAGCATCCGGCAGGGGACGGCGGCGGCAAAGGAGCTGTCCGCCGTGCGGCGCATCGAGGCGGCCCTGAGCCGGCCCTTTCCCGACGAGGGAATGGCCTTCGAGGAGCTCATGGACGGCGTCGAACGGGAGCTCATCGGCAAGGCGATGCGGGAGGCGGGAGGGAACCAGAGCAGGGCGGCGCGATATCTCCAGCTCAACAGGGACAAGATCCGCTACCGGCTCAAGAATCTGAACATGGAGCAGGAATAGGGTACAATCGGGGGAATATGCGGCGTTTGTTCGGCATCTTGGCGGTTTCCATTCTCCTCATGCTCGCGCCATCATGCGGGGTTTACAGCACGAAGGGACGGACGGCCGGGAACATCAAGAAGATCGCTGTTCCGAATCTCTCCAACGAAACCGCGCAGCCCGATATCGAGGCGGAGATCACGACCAACCTCCGCAACGGACTCATCAAGGACAACACCCTCAAGGTGGTGGCGGAAAACGAGGCGGACGCCGTTCTCGAGGGAACCGTCGTCGACTACAAGAACGTTCCCTTCACGTTCAACACGGATCTGCAAGCCGAGCAGTACCGTCTCATGATCGGGCTCAACGTTTCACTGTTCAACCCGAAAGACAATACGTACATCTGGAAAGACCGGCGCATCGACGCTCACAGCGATTACTATCTAGAAACGACGACCGACCGCACATATGATAGAGCGCTCGAAGAGGTCTACAAGGATATCGTCGAAGGAATTCTGAACGCCACGACGCAGGAGTGGTGATTCGTGAAGACGAACTTGAGCCACTACAAGAAGATGTTCAGCGATGTGGAGAAGCGCGACCTCGTGGGCGTTTATCTGCTCGAGGGCTCCGAGGGGTACATCATGGAGAAAATGGCGATGAGGATCGTCTCCTCGATTGTGCCCGAGGACCTCAAGGCGTTCAACCTCGCGATCGCGTACGGGGGCGAGGTCGATCTCGACGAATTCATCGCGTCGGCGTCATCGTTCCCGTTTCTCGCCGATCACCGCGTTCTCATTCTCAGAGAGCTCGAAAAGCTCCGGGGCGGCTGGAAGCGTCTCGTCGCCTATTGTGAGAAGCCGGTGCCGTCGAGCGTCGTGATACTTCTGTACAACCCGTACGACGAGCGGGGGGGCAGGTCGCGGGCGCCGAAGGATTTCTCGAAGCTCGAGGCGGCCGTAAGAGGCGCCGGAAAGGTCATCGCGTTCGAGCGCCTGACGAGCGATGATCTGCGGGTCTGGGTGAGGCAGGAGGCCAAGCGCATCGGCGTCGACCTCGATGGGGAAGCGGCGGACGCCCTCATCCGGAGCGTCGGGGATAATCTGTACGAGCTCCAGAACGAGATTGCCAAGCTCGCGCTGCTCTTCTCGGACCGCGAGGTGCTCGTTGCGGATCTCGCCTCCGTGATCGGAAGCTACCGGCTCAACGCGGTGTTCGAGCTCGTCGAGAGCATCGAGCCGGGCGGAGAGGCACGCGCTCTCGGGATTCTCCAGCGGATCATGGAGAGCGGCGCCGAGCGTCCCTCGACGATCATCTACCACCTCACCCGCCACTTTCTTGCGCTCCTGAAGGCGCGCTCGGGAGTGCCCGGAGGCGACTACCGGTACGAGCGCGTGCAGCGGAAGGTCTCGAGCTACGGCGCGCGGGAGATCATCGTATGGCTCGAGAACCTGCGGCGGGCCGAGCTTCTCCTCAAGACGAGCTCCTTCCCCGAGGAGGCGCTCCTCGTCGGCGCGTTCGTGCATGCATTCAACGGCTCCGTTATGGAATTCCCGCTCGCGGCAGCGTGAGCGGTTTCGATCACTGGCAGCGTGGGAGGAAAGGGGCATATGGCGGAAAAGATCATGAAGGTCTCGGATGCGGAATTTCCGGACAGGGTCCTCGATTCCCGGAAGCTCAGCGTCGTCGATTTCTGGGCGACCTGGTGCGTCCCGTGCCGCAGGCTCGACGACGTCCTCGAGGGTCTGGCGCGGCGGTACGACGGGAAGGTGTCCTTCTATCGCGTGGACGTGAACGAGAGCGGCGGCACCGCCTCCCGGTACTCGGTGCGGAGCATACCGACGCTCTTGTTTTTCCACGAGGGGGAGGTCGTCGACCAGGCCGTCGGCTCGGTCTCGCGAGAGGACATTGAAGAGAAACTCGAGAAACTCCTCGGCATCGCCTGAAGGCAAAGGAACCACCCTGCAGGCGGCGCCGGGCACCCGGAGGATTCAGTAATGGCTGCGACGAACGACGAAGAGGAACGGATCATGGCCCGAGGGCTCAATCCGCCGGGCCCCCTCCTTATCGTCAAGAAGCGGCTCAAGACCATCGATGCGATCCGCATCAGGGTCATCGTTTCGAGCCGCGAGGCGGCGGAGGATCTCGTCAACTACTTCGAGACGCGCGGTGCGCCGAGCGAGATTGATCGGGCGGGAGAGGACTATCACGTCGTCGTGGATCTGCGAACATTCAAGGACGTGGGTTGATGGCCGATGTTTTTCCCTTTCGCGAGATCGAGGCGAAGTGGCAGAAACGCTGGGAGGAGCTCTTCCGGTGCGACACGTCCCGGACCGCGGACAAGTATTACTGCCTCATGATGTTTCCCTATCCGTCGGGGGACCTTCACGTGGGGCACGGACGCAACTATATCATCGGTGACGCGCTCGCCCGCTACAAGATGATGGAAGGTGCGAACGTACTCGCCCCCATGGGGTGGGATTCGTTCGGGCTGCCCGCCGAGAACGCGGCGATCCAGAAGGATATCCATCCGCGCGTCTGGACGCAGCAGAATATCGCCACGATGAAGCGCCAGTTCTGCCGCTGGGGCGTCATGTACGACTGGTCGCGCGAGGTCACCTCGTGTCTGCCCGAGTACTATCGATGGACGCAGTGGATATTCCTACGCCTCTTCAAGGCGAACCTCGCGTACCGCGATGAGGCCTCCGTGAACTGGTGCCCCTCATGCAAGACGGTGCTCGCGAACGAGCAGGTCGTCGGGGGCGCCTGCGAGCGGTGCGGGAGCACGGTGTACCTCAAGAAGCTGGCCCAGTGGTTTTTCCGTATCCGGGCCTACGCGGACCGGCTGCTCGCGGATCTCGACAAGCTCGACAAGTGGCCCGACCGCGTCCGAGTCATGCAGCGGAACTGGATCGGCAGGAGCGCCGGCGTGGAGGTCACCTTCCTGCTCGAGGGAATGGAGGCGCGGCTCGACTGTTTCACAACGCGCGTGGACACGATCTTCGGGGCGACGTTCGTCGTCATCGCGGCCGACCATCCCCACTCGGGCGAGCTTCTGAAGCGGGGGGGGAGGGAGGCGGAGGGGAGCGCCTTTGTCCAGCACGTTCGGGAGCTCCAGGTGCAGGAACGGGAGAAGACGGAGTTCACGAAAGAGGGGTTCTTCACCGGATGCTACGCGATCAATCCGGCGACGGGCCGCCGGATCCCGGTGTTCCTTGCGAGCTACGTGCTGATGGAATACGGTACCGGCGTCGTCATGGGCGTGCCGGCTCACGATCAGAGAGACTATGAGTTCGTCGAGAGCTCCCCGGTCGAGATTCCCGTCGTCGAGGTCATAAGCCCCGACGGAGCTGCGTCGGAGGGACTCTCCGCGGCCTTCACGGGCGACGGGGTCATGATCAATTCGGGCGCGTTCAACGGCCTCGATAACCGCACCGGCATGGAGCGCATCACCGACCACCTCGCGGCACAAGGGCTCGCGAAGCGAGTCGTCCACTACCGGCTCAAGGACTGGCTGATATCCCGCCAGCGCTACTGGGGCGCGCCGATACCCATGGTCCATTGCCCGAAATGCGGCGTCGTTCCCGTGAGCGAGGACGATCTCCCGGTGCTCCTTCCGGAGAACGTCGACTTTCATCCGCGCGGGGACGGGAAGAGCCCGCTTGCCACGGCGGCGGAATTCGTCGCGACCTCGTGTCCCAGGTGCGGCGGAGCGGCCGAGCGGGATACCGACACGATGGACACCTTCGTCGATTCGAGCTGGTATTTCCTGCGGTACCTTTCTCCGCGGGACGCCACGCAGGCGTTCGACACGCAGCTCGTGAACAGATGGCTTCCGGTGGACCAGTATATCGGAGGGATCGAGCATGCGATCCTGCATCTCATGTATTCGCGTTTTATCGTGAAATTCCTGCATGACGAGGGCCTCATCGGATTCGACGAGCCCTTCGGGAGCCTTTTCACGCAGGGAATGATTTACCGGGACGGCGCGAAGATGTCGAAGAGCAAGGGGAACGTCGTGAGCCCCGTGCCTCTCATCGACCAGTACGGCGCCGATACGGTCCGCATTTACACCCTTTTCATCGGGCCCCCTGAGAGGGACGCTGAATGGAGCGATCGGGCCGTGGAAGGCGCGTACCGCTTCGTAAACAGGGTCTGGAGGCTCTATGCGAACCACAGGGATCTCCTCGAGGGCAGAACATCGCCGGAAAAGCCGGATCCGGGGGCCTACGATGCAGAACATCTGAAGCTGTACCGTGCCGTGCAGGTCACGATCGATCGGGTCACCGGGGACATCTTCACAGGGGCCTTTCAGTTCAATACGGCGATCAGCGCCCTCATGGAGCTCACGAACGAGATGTACCTCTTCGTCGAGCAGAACGAGGCGTTCAAGGCTCGCCGTGAGGCCTCGGTCGGCCTCTTCCGCGACGCGATGCGGAACCTTGTTGTTCTCCTCGCGCCCATTGCCCCCCATATCTGCGAGGAGATCTGGGAGCGCATGGGCCATTCAAGCACGATCTTTTCGGAGAAGATCCCGCGCCCGGATCCGGAATACCTGCAGGCCGCGCGCTATACGCTCGTCGTTCAGGTCAACGGCAAGATACGCTCACGCCTCGATGTGGACCAGGATACGCCCAGGGAAGAGCTCGAGGCGCTCGCCCTTGCCGACGACAAGGCAAGAAAGTCCATAGGGGCTGGCAAGGTAGTGAAAGTTATCGTTATCCCGGGAAGCCTTGTAAATATTGTAGTTAGGTGAAGTTGAGCGGGATGGCCGGACATTGGTTAACATAATATATATTATACGCCATTTATTCTGAAGATAAAGAAAGACCCGGGAATCCCTCGATCCCGGGTCTTTCAATTACTTAGACCCTTCCCTGCCTATCTATACAAATCCTTGATGGCGCCCCAGCTCTTCGCCTGAACCCCGGGATTGCAGCTTCCGTTGAACACGAATACACCCCCGAGCACGGCCAGGCGCGTCTGCTGGTCATCGCACTGCGTGACCCAGATGCCGGCCGGCTCGGAGTTGGGATCCGCGACCACATTCACGGTGAACGTAGGCACCGGAAGCGAGAAATCGGCCCAGAAGACATCAATGGCGCCGATAAACGTGATATTTTCGGTACTCCCGAGACACTGGCTCCCCGCAAGCGAGATGCCGCTGTCGATTGTGCCGAGAACCACGGTGATCGCAGAACTCCATGCGGTATTCACGAAAATGGCGCGCGGGTCGGAGGTTGTCAGCCTGAACTCGACCGCGTGGCCGAGGTTGGGCCCCAGGCCCTTCACGTGGTACATGTTGATCGTCACCGTTGCGAGCGCCCCCATGGTGGTGTCGCATGCCGCTATCGCCTGGTTAGTGTACAGCGATAACGCTCCGTTGTGCGCGAACGCGGAACCAGATAGCACCATAACGAGCAGCACGCCCAATGCCAGTTTCTTCATAACTCCTCCTCCTTACCGTTCGTTCCTCATTATCCCTTGTTGCTCTTTCTACGTAGCAAGAACTCTACCATCTGTACCTGTAGTAGATTAGTTTCATTTGCAAAAAACTGTCAAGACAAAATTAACCCTCCTGCCAGTTTAGCCCCGGAACCCGGTCCCGGTAATCTCCGAGGAAGGGCATCCGCCAATCCTCGCCGAAGAGCGCCTTCACGAAGCCCGCGAGCGAGAGCATGAGCGCCGCAACGAGTCTTTTCTCGCGCTCCAGAGCGAAAAGAAGCATACGAAGCCGATATAGCCCACGGCTGCGATCCACCTGGCTCTGTCGGAAGGCTCCACGAGGAAGCCTCCCTCCTGCTTCACATGCGCTGCCTCTCCCCTGTTCCATTCCATGAGATTCTCCGAGTGGATTTCGACCGACACGGACCCGGCGATCCCTTATCCCTTGAGGATCTCCATCTCTATTTCGATGTCCCTGCGATCGGTGCCGGTGGCCTTGTCGAGCAGCATTCCGAGTACTTCGAGCGCTCTCTGTGTCTGGTTGGCCATCCGGAAGTCCTCAGCCGAGCGCCTCAAATAGGTCGTTTCCAGGAAATTGTTCGTCTTGATGTTCTTGGAAAGATCGAGGTACGTCTCGGCGGCCTCCGGGTAGCGGCGCTCGTTTTCCAACGCGACCGCCTTGCCTTCCATCGCGGCGTCGTGGAAGAACGGATAGCTTCCGCTCTTTGAGAGGTAGCGATCGAACGCCTGTATCGCGTCCAGGTTTTTCCCGGTTTCAAGGGCGCATTTGCCGAGGAAGTAGTTTGCGTAGACCCCCTCCCGCCTGCCGCTGTAGTCCTTCGATATAGGGGCGAAGATCTGCTCCGCCGTCTTGAAATCCGCCGTTCGGAACGATGTCAGCCCATCGGCGAACTGGCTCGACGCCTTGACCCCGGCCTGTTTCTTCGCATACGTGCCCCACGCGGCCGCCGCCGCGATGCAGACGATGATAATGAGCCCGATGAAAAAGCTCTTCTCGTTCCCTTGCACGTACTCCCATGCCTTGAGAGTCGTCGCGATAAAAGTGTCTTCCTTCAACCGCCGTCTTGAGATTCGCGCTGCTGACAAGTCCGTCGACCTCCTTCTCTGTCCCTCTTGTAATTAACACCCGATCTGACGGTTTATCAAGCGAAATTCCATGCCATGAATAAATATTTGACACGGGCGACGCCCTATGACAAGCTCCCTTCGTCATCAGCCACGAGCAAGGGAGGAGGCCATGATCAGGGTCCCCCGAATCGCCATTGTCGTGGTCGCCGTGCTCATCGCAGTCCTCGGAACGCTCGGTTTCCGCGATTTCGTCCGCTCCCCCTATACCGGCATTCAGGATCATAACCTCGTCATCCGGGCGATCGAAGCGCAGAGCCCCAACCTCGACGCGGGGCTCTCGCCCGGGGACCGGATTATCGCCGTGAACGGGATCGTTCCGCGAAACCGCAACCACTACGCCTCCCTCCTCGCCGCGAACCGGACGCCGAAACCTCTCGTCCTCATGATCTCACGGGGAGATTCCACGTTTCGCGTGAGCGTGCGATGCGTGCGGCAGCCGACGTTGAACGTTTCGGGGCAGCTGTCGCTCCTCGTCGCCGGGTTCACCTTTATCTTCGTCGGACTCGTGGTCATCATGAAACGCCCCGATATCCTCGGTACGCTCTTCACCGTGAACTGTGTCATATTTTCCTTTCTCATAACCGAGCGCCCCGTCACGGCGGTGCCGCTGTTCCACATTCTCGGGGAGCTCGTGTACGATTTTCTCTTCATCTTCTTGCCGGCCCTGTTTCTCCATTTCTTTCTCCTTTTTCCGGGCCGGGAGATCGAGCGCGGGACAAGGCGGGCGCGGCTGCTCCGGTTTCTCTATATCCCACCGGTCATTCTCTCTCTGTCCACCTTCGTTCTCGCGCTATGGCAGTATTCAGCCGGGGCCGCCGCCGGGCTCGGCGAGGCGATCGACGTCCTCAATGCGCTGACCG
>DATCCP010000078.1:0-2201 GCA_036511215.1 Candidatus Krumholzibacteriaceae bacterium | reverse complement strand
TATTTTGTTATCTCTTATAAATTAACCTTTGGTGATTTGCCGCGACGGGAATACCATCGTTTTGATGGCGCTTCTCATATGCGAGAACTGCAAAAAGGTCTACAAGGTGTCCGGCGGCGACGACTGTCCCGGATGCAGCCTCGCCTTCCCGCATTCGTACAACTATGCGGCGAGCGACGCCTTTCTCAAACGCGTGGTAGCGCGCGTCCTCGCCGAACGCGCGCGCGCCGGGCTCGAGGGACTCGTCGGCGGCCTCGAGTGCATCATCATCAACACCGAGCGCTCTCATCTGCGCGCGGCCGCGCAGGAGCTTCTGGACCATACGGGGCTCGAGCTCGACGGCGCATTCCGCGACGACGCGTACTCGACCATCGTTCTGAAAACGCCCGGCTCCGCCGACGTTCTCGTGAGATCCCGGCTCCGCAGCGAGAATCCCTTCGCCGCGGCCAACCGCCATCCAAAATCCAGAGAGCTTCCCGATACGCGCCTCGAGACGTTCGTCTACAAGGTCGCCGATATCGACCGCTACGTCGATATCCAGAAGGCGCGCGGCGTGCGGTTCATGACGGCGAGAGCGATCCGCGGGAGGAGCTCCTCATTCATCCAGACGAAGCCGTCGCGGTTCACCGGCAACTCGACCGGATTCGTCCAGTGGGACGACGAGCGCGGGGACTGGCTTGGGCCCAAGAGCGAGAGAGTCAGGCCGCTGATCGCGAAGAGGCGGAAGGCACATCTCCGTTTCGTGAAGGAGATCGACCACGCCGCCACCCGCGTGCGAGCGGAGGATCGCGACGCCGCGATCATCGAGTTCATGGGGCTCACGAACTACCGCTTCGATTTTGCGATCTACGTGAAGGTCTTCAACTCGATCACGAACGTCGCGCGGCTCACCGCCGCGGATTACGCGATGGTCTTCACGTCGGGGATCGCGCCGTACGTCGACGACGACGTGTCGGGGCCCACGGAAAAATTCATCCACAATTTCGGCCCGCGCGTGCATCATGTCGCGTTCCGAACGGAGCGGATCGAGCGCGTATTCTCCTCGCTGAAACGGGAGGGGATGGAGTTCCTCATCGAGCTCGTCGGATCGAGGAACGAGGGGCTGAAGCAGACGTTCACCATGCCTTCGCCCGTAACGATGCTCGTGACCGAATATATCCACCGCTATGGCGATTTCGACGGCTTCTTCACGAAATCGAACGTCACGCTGCTCACCGGCGCGACCGGCCGGCAATAACGGCAAGAGAGAATCGCGCCCAGGAGGATTCGAACCCCCAACCTTCTGGTCCGTAGCCAGACGCTCTATCCAGTTGAGCTATGGGCGCAACGAGCCCTTTAGAATCCGGTTATCGTCTTGTCCGGCGGAACGTGCGCGCTCTCGCCGGAACCGGGCGGCTGAGGCACCGCAACGGAGCGTCTCCCGGCCGGCTCGAGAACGAGCTCGATCCCGCCGACCACGGAGGCTATAAGATTATAGATCAATGCACAGACCGCAACGGCAATCGTGCCGAAAATCGAATACAGAATCGCAACAATCGGAATCAGCACGAATCCGAGGTTCCGCAGGATACCGAACTCAGAGCCGAACGATGACCCGGCGAAGGAGCTCATGAAGACCCCCCACGTCGAGAGCAGAACCGCGTAGAAAACGCCGATGACGATACCGATCAGGATGAAAACAAGAAAGGTCATTCTGATCACCGGCCAATACGGGACCTTTCTCAGGACGTACGTCGCGGCCATGGCTCCTCCTTGTAAATCATGGCGGAGAGGGTGGGATTCGAACCCACGGCAGGGTTTTAGCCCTGCAATCGCTTAGCAGGCGATTGCCTTCGGCCTCTCGGCCACCTCTCCGCCTGCCACTCAACAAATTCTATTTTGGCGGAGGGCGAGGGATTCGAACCCCCATGGGCTCATCGCCCGGCGGATTTCAAGTCCGCTGCCTTACCAATTAGGACTAGCCCTCCAGAAAAAAACGGTCCTCCCGGATGAGAAGGCCTCGGTGCAGTATAGAGTGCCGCGGGGGCCCCGTCAATACAAGAAGCGCCTCTCGCGCGCCTCCTCCCCATCCCATCGTTCGAGCTTCCGGCGTGTCCGCACGCGCTTGGCGACATAGACCCCCACGAAGAGGAGCGCAAGACCGAGCCAGTAGGGAGTCGCGTTGAGTATCGTCCCCGGCACCTTGTAGCGCCGGTCGATTT
>DATCCP010000077.1:0-4213 GCA_036511215.1 Candidatus Krumholzibacteriaceae bacterium | reverse complement strand
CCGCCGCGATCGCATACACGCTCAAGGGAAGGATCTACGTGAACGTGACGGGCGCCTGCACGAACAACTGCACGTTCTGCCTGCGGTACCGGCGCGACAACTTTCTCTACGGCTACAATCTCAACCTCGTCACCGACCCGCCGGTAGCGAAGATGATCGAGGAGGCCTCCGCGCTCGCGAGCGGCGGCTCTTACAAGGAGATCGTCTTCTGCGGCTACGGCGAGCCGACGTGCCGCGTAGCGGACGTCATCGAGGCGGCGCGGGGGCTGAAGAAGCTCGGGGCGCCGCTCAGGCTCGATACGAACGGCCACGGCAACATGATCAACCGGCGCGACATCGTGCCCGAGCTGGCCGGCGTCTTCGACGGCGTCTCCGTGAGCCTCAACGCGCACGATCGCGCCGCGTACGTGCGTCTGTGCCGTCCCGACGCCGGAGAAAAGGCGTTTGACGCCGTCGTGGACTTTGTGAGGCGCGCCGCCGCTTCGAGGATGGAATGCACCGTGACGGTGCTCGATCATCCCGAGGTGAACGTCGAGGCGTGCCGGACCCTCGTCGCCTCGATCCCGCGCGCGCGATTCCAGGTGAGGCGGTACTATCTCGCCTCGAACGAGAAATGAGCGCCCATGCTGCCGGCGAAGAAACGCCTCGGACAGAATTTTCTCACGGCGGACTCTGTCGCTCGAAAGGTCGTCTCGGCCCTGTCTCCCGTTCCCGGCGACCTCGTTTTCGAGATCGGCCCTGGGCGGGGGGCGCTGACGGTGCCCTTGGCGCATAGCGGCGCGACGGTCGTGGCCTTCGAGATCGACGAGGCGCTCGTCGGGCTCCTTCGGGAGCAGCTTGCAACCTCAAGGAACGTAGAGATTTACCACGCCGACATCCGCTCGGTGAACCTTGACGCCGCCGCCGACGAGCGCGGCGCGCCGGGCTTCAAGCTCGCGGGAAACATTCCCTACAATCTCACGAGCACGATTCTCATCGATCTCGCCCGCTGGCGGAGGGTGAGCCAGGCCGTCGTCATGGTCCAGCGGGAGGTCGGCGAGCGGATACTCGCGGCGCCGGGGGAAAGAAACTGCGGTATTCTGTCGATTTTTCTCCAGGCTTACTTTATAATAGAGAGAGTACTCAAGGTCCGCCCCGGATCCTTCACGCCGCCCCCCAAGGTCGAGAGTATCGTGCTCAGGTTCGTGCCGCGCACGTCCGGGGGAGGGCCGAAAGACAGGGAGGCGTTCCTCAAGTTCCTCAAGGTGTGTTTTTCTCATCGAAGAAAGAAGCTCCGCAACGTCCTGGGAGAGCAATTAGGCGTAGAAACTGCTAAAGACTGGAAAAGGTTGGGCGAACTCTCGGGTGTCGATTTCGACATGCGTCCCGAGGAGCTCACGCTCGAAAGTTGGTTCGCCCTCTTCGCCGCTTCCCTTGGCTTGAAAGGGCTTCGATGAGAATGGGCATCCGCATCGCCGCCATACCTCTCGTGCTCGCGATCTGCCTGCTATGGGGCGCCGCGGCCAGGGCCGCCTCCGCCGCGAGCGACACCTTGACCGCGACGCCTCCGGCCCCCCCGACCACGCCGCTGCAGAACGCCCTCTCCGATATGGCGGCGCGCCACGAGCAGAAGGATACCGTGAAGGCCGCAGTTGATACGACCAAGGTCCTGGAGCGGATCGCTCCCGTGGCCAAATCGTACGTTATGAGCACCGACGTCGATATCACGTTTGGAAACCGGATCGACATCACGACCAATGCCGGCAGGGGCTGGACGCTCATTAACGGCGTCAGCATCGATCGCAAGCAGTACCGCCAGCGCAAGCTCCAGGATCTCAGCGAGAGCTTCATGAACCAGGCGGTCAAGGTGGAGCCCGGGCTGTACACCGCGGTCCTGAGCGTCGGCGAGATGTACCGCAAAAGCAAGACGCTCGGTCTCGGGCGGTTCGGTCAGGACATTATCTTCGACAACGAGGATGCGAACCTGGCGTTCTCGCTCACGAAGCCCATTCTCGGGGCTTCTACGTCGAAGCTCGGCGTCACGGGGGACGTCCGGAAGGGGCTCAACGATTTCAAATTCGACCGCGGGCTCTCGGGGAGCGGGACGAGCTCTCTCAATTACGTCCTCGCCCTGTTCGGCACTCCTCTCATCGTCGCGGGCGGAGTCGGCGGGAGCATGAAGCGCGAGACGAGCGATATCGGCAAGAAGCGATTCGGTCCGCTGCGGAGCAACGCGGACACATTGAACGCGAGCATGAGCTACGGAGCGGGGGACTCGAAGGCCCTCAGCGTCGCCTATAGCGTCTACAACTCCGTCGATCGCAAGGTCATGCCGCCGCTCGGCAACACCTACGAGGTGCTCAACGACCCGTCGAAGGCCAATCAGGAGGAGGCGAGGAACAGGGTGGAGGATCTGAGCGTCAGATCGTTCACGCAGCCCCTCTCGTTTTTGTCGCTCGATCTGAAGTACGAGCACAGCATCAACGATTCCAAGTACAAGGTCCAGCCGCGTCTGTCGAGCAGCAGCTCGGGCAATTCGCTCGGTGCGACCGCCAACTACATGTACGCCCCGGGAGGCTCCATGAGGTGGAACGTCTCGACGAGCGAGGACGTATCGGACTACGGTCCGGTCTCCCTTTCGAGCTTCAAGGAGCGCAAGCACATGGTCGGCGTGGGAATCACCCAGATGATCGGGGACTCGGTCTCCGTCAGCGCGAACGGCTCTGGATCCTTGAGGCAGCAGTTCTACTTCAACAGCACGCAGAATCCGCGCGACGCCGACTACCTCTACTACCACGGCGACGTCAGCTTCCGGGCGCCGTTCAGGAAAATCACAACCGACATCAGAATGACAGCCGAGCGCTACGAGACGATCAATATCGACGCCACGCTTTCGGGGGACAACAGGATCGAGCACAAGTACCAGGTCGAGCCGGTGCTCACGATTCGCCCGGCCAATTGGGTCACTATCACGCAGGATTACATCATCAAGATCGAATACACCGAATTTGTGTTCACCGCCGACGAGAACTACCTGAACAGAACGACGTCGGTCTCGACGCGGGCCAATTTCTTGCCCTTCCACTCTCTCTCGTTCCTCTTTAGGCACAACTACCTGATGCGGGATACGGGGAGCTACCTTCAGCGCGACGCGGGGAAGCGCTACAGCCCCACGAACGATACCCGCGAGCACTCGCTCGACCTCACGCTCGGATACGAGGTGAGCCCCGGCTTTACCCTGAACGTGGACAACGGGTTCAAGATTCAGTACAACGATGTCTTCGGCGCGGTCGACGGCCGCAGGGTCACGCTTTACACGACGACGTTCCAGTCGGGCGGCCTGAGGACGGGATTCACGAGGACGAAGCAGTACGGCGATTTCGGAGAGATCGCCCTCGACGTCGCATACGTGAGAAACTACGGGCCTTACATTACGCCGGAGCGAAAGGAATACGTCGAGGCCAATTCGGCGGTAACGCTCAAGTTTTAGGAGGATGAATAAAATGCAGAGAATAAGCATCGTCTCCCTCTTGATTCTCATCATGACCGGCTCGAGCGCCTGCCTCTTGACGCCGCGCACGGCCGAAAAGCCGAGCGGGACAGATCAGTATCCGTGGGTCGTGCCGAGCGTATATGCGTACGTTCTGCACAATCTCACGACGGGCTTCGCCTCGAACGTCGACTCGAACTACCAGCGAAGCCTCGATGATGCGACGTTCGCGTTCCATCCGACCCTTACGGATTCCTTGAGTCTTCCAGGCAAATTCAACAACGACTGGGACAAAGCGGTGGAGCTCGCCTGGCTCCGAAGGATCAAAGGGGACTACGTCGGCGCGCGGACGTTGCGTTTCGGCGACGCGAACGGAAATTTCACTTCGAAGATAGAACAGGTGAACAGGGTGATTCTCGAAGGCGAGTATGAGATAACCCTCGAGACGACGGCGGGCGCTACCCAGGAGGTCTATGCAGGAATTGCGCGGTTCACGCTCATACAGGGCAGTCAGGGGTGGGTAATGTCCGGATGGACCGACCTCGAGGCCAGCGGGACGAACCCCACCGCCGGGTACCTGAGAGGCACGTTTCGCGTTACGAATTAACAAGACAGAATATAGTGGCCATAGATAAGACATGTCGGACGAAAATACAGTCTTGAACATTTGCGGCGGATGTGTTATGATTCCGGCAGGAGGAAAGCGTATGCGTGGACTCAAAATGAAACATGCGTTTGCGTTGT
>DATCCP010000076.1:0-5357 GCA_036511215.1 Candidatus Krumholzibacteriaceae bacterium | reverse complement strand
CATGATCTGGATGGTCTCGATCGCCGGCGTAAACGGTGTATCCCCCGCCTCCCTCGCGGCCTCGAAGCGTCCGAGATCGAAGTAGTAAGCGCCCTTTTCGCGCCGACCAACGAGGGCCAGTGCCCGCCTCGCCACGCCGATGAAGCTTGCTCCCGCCGGAGCGGCCAGCGACTTCTGGCTCGCGCCGACAACGACGTCGATCCCCCACGCGTCCATGTCGAGATCCTCCGCTCCCGCGGACGATATCGCATCCACGATGAGAATGGGACGATGCCGGCCGAGACGCGCCGTGAGCTCTCTGAGCGGAAACAGGAGCCCCGTCGAGGACTCGACGTGCGTGACGGCGATATACTCGGGACCATCGCGGTCGATTCTCTCCGCGACCGAATCGACGTCCACCGCCTTCCCGATAAGCGTCTCCATCAGAGTAGTACGGCATTCGTAGGCGTCGCATATCTCCGCCCACCGGCGCCCGAACTTCCCGCCGGACATCACGAGAACGCGGGAGCCGGGGACCGTCACGTTCGCGATCGCCGCTTCCATCGCGCCGGTGCCGGATGACGTCAGAAGATATACCGGCGAGGATGTGCCGAGAAGCGTTCTCAGCATTCCTTCGGTCTCCTTCACGATGTTTCTGAATTCGTCCGATCGATGGTGGAGAGGAGGAAGCGCTTCCCTCCCCTCCGCGAACACGCGAACGGGCCCGGGGCTCACGATGATCGGCGGGCGCCCTCGTTTCTCCTCCATGTCAGATTCGCTCCGCAATCCAGCGCCAGAGATCCTCTTTCCCCTCATCCGTTTTCGCGGAGAAGAAAAGCGCCGGCGCCTCGACGACGCCGGCCGGCGCGCCGCTGGCGGCCGCGCCGGAATGCTCGAGCGGCAATTGAACGAGGCGCGCCACGCCGCTCAGGCTCTCGTTGAAATCGCGGATCGCCCGCGGCCGGTCGGACCTCGATATCTTGTCGGCCTTCGTGAAGACGATGATGAATGAGCGGCCGCTCGCCGCGAGACGCTCGATCATCCCGACGTCCTCCTTCGACGGTTCGTGCCGCGAATCGATGAGCTGCACGACACCGGCGAGCGTCGGGCGTTTTTCCAGATACGCGTAGATGACGTTTGTCCACTGCGTGCGTGTCTCGGCCGATATCCGCGCAAACCCGTACCCGGGGAGATCGACGAGATAGAACCGGTCGTTCACCGCGTAGAAATTGATCGTCCTCGTCTTGCCGGGATCCTTGCTGATGCGTGCGTAGTTCTTTCGCTCGAAGAGGGTGTTGAGGACCGACGATTTTCCGACGTTGGAGCGTCCGGCGACCGCTATCTCCGCCCATGGCGAATTCGGGAACCGCGCGGGGTCCAGCGTCGTGCAGGCGATTCTGAGGCTTCGTATCTTCAAATTCGGCAGGGAATCAGTTGGCGGACTTCCGCGGCTGGCTCCCGAAGAAGCCGCCGAGACTCCGTCGATGCTCGATTCCCCAATCGAGCTTCTTCGTGAGCGCGTTCTCGAGAACCTGATCCATCGAATCGACGACGATGATCTTGAGCCCCTTGCGCACCTCTTCGGGAAGCTCCTTGATGTTCTTCTCGTTGCCCTTGGGGAGCAGGAGCTTCTTCACACCCGCCCTGAGCGCCGCGACGGATTTCTCGTTGATGCCTCCGACCGGGAGCACCTTGCCGCGCAGCGTCACTTCCCCCGTCATCGCGATGTCGCGATTGACGGGGATATCGAAGAACGCCGAGACAAGCGCCGTCGCGATGGAGACGCCCGCGCTCGGACCGTCCTTCGGAATCGCCCCCTCGGGCACGTGCACGTGCACGTCGATCGAGGAAAAGAAGTCGTTCTCGAGCGGCAGCAAGCGCGCCTTGTTGCGTGCGAAGCTCAGCGCGATCTTCGCCGATTCCTGCATGACCTCGCCGAGCTGGCCGGTCAGGATGATCTCTCCCTTTCCCGGCATGAGCGTCACTTCGATGTTGAGGATCTCGCCGCCGACCTCCGTCCACGCGAGACCCGTCGCGACGCCGATGGATTCGTGCTCGTCGATCTCGCTGTCGGAAAACTTGGGGATCCCGAGATAGCTCTCGAGGCTCCTCTTCGAAATCCTGATGCCCTTCGTGCCCGTTCCGGAGGCGAGCTTGCGCGCCACCTTGCGGCAAATCGAAGCGAGCTCCCGCTCGAGGTTGCGGACGCCCGCTTCCCTTGTATAGAGCTGAATGAGATCCTTCATCGTCGCGTCGGATATCCTGAGCTGCTCCTCCTGAATCCCGTGCTGCTTCTTCTGCTTCGGCAGGAGGAATCTCTGCGCGATCGCGATCTTCTCGTGGAGGAGATACCCGGGGAGCCGGATCACCTCCATGCGGTCCTGGAGCGCCGGCGGAATCGGGTAAATGACGTTCGCCGTCGTGATGAACATCACCTCGCTCAGGTCGAACTCGACCTCGAGGAAGTGATCGCTGAAATGCTTGTTCTGATCGGGATCGAGCACCTCGAGAAGCGCCGCCGACGGATCGCCGCGGAAATCCGCCCCGAGCTTGTCGATCTCGTCGAGGAGAAACACGGGGTTCTTGCTCCCCGCCTTCCGCATCATCTGGATCACGCGGCCCGGCAGCGAGCCGATGTATGTCCTGCGGTGCCCTCGTATTTCGGCCTCGTCGCGGATTCCGCCGAGCGAAACCCGCACGAAGGAGCGTCCGAGCGCGTCGGCGATCGAGTGACCCAGCGACGTCTTCCCGACGCCCGGCGGACCGACGAAGCACAGAATCGGTCCCTTGAGATTGCCGACGAGCTTCACGACCGAGAGAAACTCCACGATGCGTTCCTTGACCTTGGCGAGACCGTAGTGATCGGCGTCGAGCTTTGCCTTCACCTGGGCGAGGTCGAGGTTATCGTGCGTGCGCTTGCGCCACGGAAGCGAGGCGAGCGTTTCTATGTAGTTGCGGACCACGGTCGCCTCGGGCGTCATCGGAGACATCATCCTGAGCCGCTCGTATTCGCGGTAGGCGACCTTCTCCGCCTCCTTGCTCATCCCGGCCTTCCGTATCTTCCGTTTGAGATCCGTGTACTCCTCGTACTCTTCCTCCTGGCCGAGCTCTTTCTTGATCGCCTTCAACTTCTCGTGGAGAAAGAGCTCACGCTGCGTCTTCTGGACCTGGCTCGAAACCTTCTCGTCGATGTCCTTCTCGACCTTGAGAAGCTGGAGCTCCTCGGTGAGGATGCGGTGCAGCGCCATGAGACGTTCCTCGATATCGACCGCCTCGAGCAACCGCTGCTTCTCGTCGTTATGGACGAGGAGATGCGCGGCGATCGTGTCGGCGAGCACCGACTTGTCGTCGATCGACTGGAGCGAGAGAAGCACCTCGTTCGGCAGCCGCGGGTTCATCCGCACGTATTCGGTGAAGAGATGCTCGACCCGGCGCATGAGCGCCTCGAGCTCGCGCGTATCCCGGCTCTCGATCACGAGCTCATCGATGCGAGCGGCGAAGTAGTTGTCCTCCTCGATGTACTCGAGGATCCGGGCGCGGCTCACCCCCTCGAGCATGACCTTGATCGTCCCGTCGGGGAGATTGAGGTGGTGAAAGATCTTGACGACCGTCCCGACAAGGAACAGATCGTCCGGCCCCGGCTCGTTCACCGCGGCGTTCCGCTGCGTGACGACGACGAGGTTCTTGTCGCTCTTGATCGCCCGCTCGACCGCGTTGACGGAGGGCTGCCGTCCGACGAGGATCGCCGTGGCCATCGAGGGGAATATGACGACGTCGCGCAGGGGGATGAGCGGATAGACGCTCCCCTGCGCATCATGTTCTTTCGTGTGACCGATTCTCATAGCCGTCCACCGCCGTGCGGAAAAGGAAAGTTGGCGAGCGGTCCCCCTACTGGGCCTTGAGCTCCCGCTCCTTGTCGACGAATAGCTGCGGCTCGTCCCGGTTGACGACCGTTTCCTCCGTGATGAGGATCTTGCGAACGTTGGGGTGAGAAGGGATATCGTACATGATGTGGAGCATCGTTTCCTCGATGATCGCGCGCAGGCCGCGGGCGCCCGTCTTGCGCTGCGTGGCGAGCTTCGCGATGGCCTGGAGGGCTCCCGGCGCGAATTCGAGCTCGACCTCTTCCATGTCGAAGAGCTTCCGGTACTGCTTCACGAGCGCGTTCTTCGGCTTGATCATGATGTCCATGAGCGCCTGCTCGTCGAGGTCGTGGAGCGGGGCGACGATCGGGAGCCTCCCCACGAGCTCCGGTATCAGCCCGTACTTGATGAGATCGTCCGGCTGGACGAGCTTCAGCATCTCGCTCGACTCCTTCTTGTAGCCGGGACCGCGCTCGGCGCCGAATCCAATGATCTTCTTGCCGACCCTTCGTTCGACGATCTCGTCGAGTCCCTGGAAGGCGCCGCCGCAAATGAAGAGAATGTTCTTCGTGTTGACTTCGATGAACTTCTGCTGCGGGTGCTTGCGTCCCCCCTGCGGCGGAACGTTCGCCACCGTTCCCTCGAGAATCTTGAGAAGCGCCTGCTGCACGCCCTCGCCCGAGACGTCCCTCGTGATCGACGGGCTCTCGCTCTTGCGCGAGATCTTGTCGATCTCGTCGATGTACACGATGCCGCGCTCCGTCGCGGCGAGATTGTAATCGGCGTTCTGGAGGAGCCGGACAAGAATGTTCTCGACGTCCTCGCCGACGTAGCCGGCCTCGGTCAGACACGTCGCGTCCGCGATCGCGAACGGGACCTTGAGAAACCGCGCGAGTGTCTGGGCGAGGAGCGTCTTGCCGACGCCCGTCGGCCCGAGAAGCAGGATGTTGCTCTTGTCGATCTCGACGTCGTCGGCGCGGCGGTCGTGACGTATCCGCTTGTAATGGTTGTAGACCGCCACCGACAGGATGATTTTCGCGTGCTCCTGTCCTATGACGTACTGGTCGATGAAATCCTTTATCTCCTTCGGCTTCGGGAAATGCTCCATCTCCCAGAGCATCGTCCCCGACATCTCCTCCTCGAGGATGTCGTTGCAGAGCCGGATGCATTCATTGCAAATGTAAACGGAGGGCCCGGATACGAGCTTTGCGACCTCGTCCTGCCCCCTCCCGCAGAAGGAGCATCGTATTGCCTTCGGAGCGAGCGTTTTCTTCTTCATCTGATCCCTGTTCCTCCATCGATCCGGACCGGCCCAACAGGTATTATACACCCGACCGGCCGCGATCGTTCATTGAATTCGCGTATACTCCGCGTGCGGTGCCGCATCAGCGCTTCAACTCGTTCTTCGACACGAGGATGCTGTCGACGATGCCGTATTCCTTCGCCTCCTCGGCGGACATGAAGAAATCCCGGTCCGTGTCCTTCGAAATCCTCTTGATGTTCTGGTGCGTATGC
>DATCCP010000075.1:0-3872 GCA_036511215.1 Candidatus Krumholzibacteriaceae bacterium | reverse complement strand
GGTACCGACCCTCCACGCATTGATCTGTGCGTCGTAGTCGAGCGATTTGACGCGTTCAAGGAATACGGTCCATTCGAGCGTCACCGGATTCACCTTGACGCCCACCTTGCGCAGCATGTCCTGAACCATCACCTGCATATCGCTTCGCAGCTGGTTGCCGTAGTTCGTCGCGAGCTCGAACTCGAAGCGCTTCCCGTTCTTCTCGAGCCAGCCGTCCCCGTTCGTGTCTCTGAAACCCTCCTCGGCCAAGAGCCGCCGGGCGCCTGCGGTATCGTAGGGAACCGGCTTGATGTTCGGGTTGTAGGCCCAGATGATCGGCGGGAAGGGGCTCGTGCACTCCTGGGCGAATCCGTAATAGACGTTCTCGTTAATGAGCCTGCGATCGATGGCCATCGTGAGGGCGCGGCGTACGCGCGCGCTCGCGAAGAGCGGCCGCGCCGCGTTCCAGCCGATGTAGTTGTACGTCCGGGTGGGAAAGTCGTAGATCGCGAGCTCCGGATGGTTCTTTCGTATGTCGCTCATTTCTCCCGGGGGAACCGCTTCCATGCAGTTGATCTCCCCGCTCTTGAGCTGCGTCAAGAGCGTCACCTGATCCGGGATGATCTTGAAGATAACCTTCTCGAGGTAGGGCTTTCCCTTCTCGTAGTAGCTCTCGTTCCGCAGAAGCGTGAGGGCCTGCCCCCGCACCCAGGATCCGAGCTTGAAGGGACCATCCGTCGGAAGCTGCTCGATCGGGATCTTCCCGAACGCGGCGTGTCCCGCCCGGTCGAGCACCTGCTTCGGCATGATCGGGCCGTCGTTCGCGTCCATGACCTGATAGGGATACGCGAGGTTGAAGTGGTAGACGATCGTGTAATCGTCCCGGACCGTGACGCTGTCGATGTGCTGCTTGAGGTGGCGCCCCGCCCAGAGGGTCAGCGTGTCCTTCTGCGCGGCGAACGTGGCCTCGACGTCGCGCGCCGTGACTCTCGCCCCGTCGCTCCAGACGACGTCCTTCCTCAGATGGAAGGTAAGCGCAAGGCGGTCCGGCGAGAACTCCCACGACTCGGCGAGGCGCGGCCCGAAGGTGAGAAGATCGGGGTTTTCCTCGAGGAGCGAGAGGTACAGAAGATTATAGACATCGCGGGCGTGCGCGTCCGTCGTCGACATCGGGTTCAGTCCCTCGTAGTCGTTGATTTCCCCGACCACGAGCGTCCCGCCGCGCTCCACCCGGTTTCTGTTCCCGCATCCGAAGGGGGCCGAGAGAAGCGCCGCGGCGAGAAGGCAGACACCGAGACGGTATACCCTGCGCGTTCGTGCCATTGTCATCGTTCCCCTTTCGTCAGAAGGCTCGGGCCGGACCCGTATGAAGTATACTCATGTTTCCCGCCGGAGAAAACAAATAGTGGGCACCGAGGCTCGATAATTGCAGAGCGCGTGTTGGGCGACATACGCTCAACTCACACCTGAGCGTACACACGAGTTGACCGGCAGCAGTTACTGCAGAAAAGCATTGCAGTTACGGTACCTAGGAGGTCCAGGATGAGCTACGCGAAGCCAGTTGCGCTGTGCCTGATTCTGCTTCTCGCCGCACCCCTCTTCATTGCGAGTTGCTCGACCTCGAGCAGCACCGATGGCGGCCCGAGGGATACGACGGCGCCGACAATCACCGGGCAGTTCCCCGCCTCCGGCGCGTCCGACGTGACGAGGACCGGCCCCTTTTGGCTCGCCTTCAGCGAGCCGATGAAAAAGAGCATGTTCCCGACCGACGTCACCATGGGCCCCGGTTCCGTGGACTTCGACGCTTCGTGGAGAGGTGACACGCTCGTCGTCACGCCGAACGCGCTCCTTGCCGGCGGCACGAGCTACACGATTACGGTCCTCGGCGCATGCGAGGACGCCCACGGCAACGCGTTGGGAAGCGACCACGCGATCACCTTCACGACGACCGTCGCCGAGGACGTCACTCCTCCCACGATCGTGAGCACAGACCCCGAAAACGGCGCCACGGGAGTCGTCGGATCTCAGGTGATCGAAATCACCTTCAGCGAGCCGATGAACCAGGGGAACACTCAGGACGCGGTCTCGGCGTTTCCCGAACCCGCCGACCACTGGACCGAGTGGGACGGGCTCACCCTGAAGCTCAACCATTTAGCGTTCCCCCAGGACAGTCTCATCACGATAACGATCGGCACGGGAGCAGCGGATCTCACCGGCAACCATCTCGCGGCGCCCTACGTCTTCAGCTTCCGGACACAGACGGACCACACGAGACCGACTCTCGTGAGCGCGTCTCCCGCGAACGGGGCGACAGGTATTTCGACCGGCCTCCTGGCGCTCACGCTCAATTTCAGCGAGCCGATGGACCAGGTGTCGTTCCATATACCGGCCGAGAACGTCGATGCGCGAATAAATCAGACGGTGGTAAGCGAACCAACCTGGAACGCCGATTACTCAAGCCTCACCGTTCCCATCACGAAGAGCCTCCTGAGCGGCTGCACGTACTGGGTCGAGTTCCTGAACGCCACGGACGGCGCGGGCAACCCGATCAATCCGAATCCGACCAACTACCAGTTCACGACCGCAGGGACCGTCACCTTCTACCCAATCAAGAGCGACGATACGTGGAATTTCGTCCGCAACCGGAGCGATGAGGTGACGCGATTCATTCACGATTACAACCAGGGCACCGGCACGTTCAACGAGGTGTTCGTCGACGGCAGCGGTCACACGCAGGAGATCACGCACTTCAAGAAGACCTCGACCGAGATCCAGCACCTCGGCCGTGACGAATACCAGGGCGGCGTGTACCAGTTCTCGATGACGTGGGATGCTCCCTTGACGTACATGATGTTCCCTCCCCAGAGCCACCTCGGCGAGACCTGGAACTTCTCGACCGCCGCAACGATCGACGATTCGACGACGATGTCGCTCTCGGGACACACGGCGATCGAGGCGAGCACGGTCGACCTCGTGAGCGAGACGCTCAACGGCACCTTCAAGGGATGCTGCATCCATCATCTCTATGCAAACTACATTCGGTACGTCCACGGAATTAGCGTTGACTCGGGGACCATGCATCAAATAACGTGGTTGTCGCCCGGAGTCGGCCCCGTTCAGATCATCAATATCAATAGCGGCGGCGGCGGCTCGGGCACCGATACGTTGCGCGTCGTGGACTGGAGTCTCTAACCGATTTGCCTCCCCGGGGCGGGCTCGACGCCCGCCCCGGAGGCGGCACACACTCATGTGGTCGAAACCGGCTGCGATATAATCCTCGGGGAATCGTGCAGAAGGCTCGCGGGCAAGCGAACCGGCCTCCTCGTCAATCCCTCTTCCGTCACCCGCTCTCTTCGACCGACGATCGACGTTCTCCTCTCGTGCGGCGTCCGCCCCGTGCGGATCTTCGGTCCCCAGCACGGCCTCCGCGGAGACACCCAGGCCAACATGATCGAGTGGGGCGGCTTCATCCATCCCACGCTCGGCATTCCCGTCCATTCCCTGTACGGCGAACGTCGTTCCCCGGAGCCGGGCGAGCTCGAGGGGCTCGATTGCGTCGTGATCGATCTCCCCGACGCCGGTGCGCGGCCGTACACCTACCTCTGGACGTCGCTCCTCATGATGCGCGCGTGCGCGAAGGCGAGAGTCGGACTGTTCGTGCTCGACAGACCCAACCCGCTCGGCGGCGAGTCCGTCGAGGGGGCCATCCTCGACGAGCGGTTCACGTCGTTCGTCGGGCTCCATCCCCTCCCGATGCGCCACGGTCTCACGATCGGTGAAGCGCTCGCGATGATCAATGCGAGGGAAAAGACCGGCTGCGCCCTGGAGGTCGTGAAGATGGAGGCGTGGAGCCGCTCGATGTTCTTCGACGAGACGGGACAGCCCTGGGTGCT
>DATCCP010000074.1:0-6936 GCA_036511215.1 Candidatus Krumholzibacteriaceae bacterium | reverse complement strand
CGCGAGAAGCGCCAGCACGGCGCCGATCAACGACATCGGAAGGGCGAGCATGATGGAGAACGGAAGCCTGAAGCTCTCGAACTGGGCCGCGAGCACGATATAGACGAAGATCACGGCGAGCGCCAGCGACAGGAAGATGTTCGCGAAGGACTCGCTTTGCATCTCGCCGCTGCCGCTCACGCTCACCGAGTAGCTGGGCGGCATCGCGATCTGCTTCGTCCCTTTCTGGATGTCGCGGAGCGCCTCTCCGAGCGTCCGCCCGGCGAGGTTCGCGTCGATTCGGATTTCCCGCTGCCGGTCGTAGCGGTCGATCGCCGAGGGGCCCGCGCCGGGGACGATATCGGCTATGGAACCGACCGGCACGAGATATTTCTGCAGGTTGTCCGTGTCCTTCGTGCTTTTGACGGCGAGGTTGCGGATGCTCTCGAGCGAGGTGCGGTCCTCCTTCGCGAGGCGGACGCGCACGTCGTACTGATCGTCTCCCTCGGCGTACTGCGTCGCGATGGCGCCGTCGACCATGGAGCGGATGCTCATGGCGATCATCCCCACGTTGAGCCCGAGATCGGAGGAGCGCTCCCGGTCGATGTGGATGCGGAGCTCCGGCTTGGAGGCCTCGAAGCTGCTTGCCACGTCGACGGCCCCGGGCGTCGTCCGGACGATTGTCTCCACCTGATCGGCGATCTTCTTGAGCGCGATCATGTCGTCGCCGCGCACGCTCATGATCACCGGCTTTTCCCCGCCCTCGATCCCGTGCGTGACAAGAATGCTTAGCTCGGCGCCCGGCACGTTTCTCAGGTCGGCGCGCATTTCCTCCATGATCTGCTGAATTCCTTTCGCGCGCTTGTTCTTCTTGACGAGCGTCACGAGCACGCTCCCGTTGGTTACGGGATCGTTTCCCGCTCCGATCGTCGTGAGCGTCGACGTCACCTCCGGGCGCCGCTTCACCACGGCTTCGATCCGCGCGGCAATGTCCCCTGTCTGCTCGAGCGAGCTGCCCGGGGCCGCTTTGATGAAGACGGAGAACACGCTCTCGTCGCTCGTCGGGAAGAACGCGGAGCCGAGAAACGGCACGAGGAAGAAGCTGCCGATGAAGAGCGCAAGAGAAACGGCGATGACCGTTTTCCGATGAGCGAGCGACCACCCGATGGCTTTGCGGTACCTCGCGCTCAACGACGCGAAGAAATGATTGAAATAGTAGAGCGCTCTCCGGAGCGGGTTCCCCTCGTTCTTCAGCTCCTCGTCCTCCTTCCTGAGCCAGCGCGACGCGAGCATCGGTGTGAGCGTGAAGGCGACGAACAGCGACACGAGAACCGCCGCCGCCACCGTGATGCCGAATTGGTAGAAGAAACGCCCGACGATACCGGTCATGAACGCGACTGGCACGAAGACGGCGACGATCGTGAACGTCGTCGCCATGACCGCGAGGCCGATCTCGTCGGTGGCGGCCCGCGCGGCCTCCCGCGGCGTCGCGCCTTCGTGCATATGGCGATAGATGTTCTCTATTACGACGATGGCGTCGTCGATGAGGAGCCCGACGGCGAGCGAGAGCGCGAGCAGCGACATAATGTTGAGGGTGAACTTCAGCGCGTACATGATGATGAAGCTCGCGATGATCGACACGGGCAGCGAGAGCGCGCTGATGATCGTCGGACGCACATTTGCTAGGAAGAAGAAGACCACGATGACGGCGAGCAGCCCGCCCCAGAAGATGTTCGAGATGACGTCTTTAACCGATTGGCGGATGAATGTGCTGTTGTCGCTCGCGACGGTGATCTGCAGATCGGGAGGCAGGTCCCGTCTCACGCTCGCGATCTGCGCGTTGATCGCGTCCGCGACCCGCACCGTGTTGCTCCCCGATTGTTTCTGGATGTTGAGGCCCACCGCCTGTCTGCCGTTGAGGCGCGCGAGGCTCGTGCGCTCCTTGACGCCGTCGGAGACCCTCGCAAGCTCCGAGAGATGCACGGTCCGTCCCCCGGGGCTCGCGACGATCACGTCGTTGAAATCGCTCACGGCGGTGAGCTTCCCCATCGTGCGAAGGAGGACCTGGCGGGGACCCGTGATGAGATTGCCCGCGGGAACCTCCAGGTTCGCGGCGGCGACGCCCTGGACGATATCCTGGATGGAGAGGTTGTAGGCCCTGAGCCCCGCCGCGTTGACATCCACATGGATCTCCCGTTCTGCGCCGCCGACGAGGTCCACCGAGCCGACGCCGGGAACGTTCTCGAGCCGCTTCTTGATGACGTCCTTCGTGTAGGTGGTGATCTCCTTCTCCGACCGCTCTCCCGAGACGGTCAGCTGGAGAATGGGAAGGCTCGCGGGATCGAATCGCGTGATGACGGGATCCTCGATATCGGTCGGGAGGTTGGCGCGGGCCGCCGCGACCTTCTCGCGCACGTCCTGCGCGGCGACCTTTCCGTCCACCTCGAGCTTGAACTCGATGATGACGATGGAGAGCCCTTCCTGGGAGATCGATTGAATGTGGTTGATGCCGGCGACCGGGTTGACCGCGTCCTCGATCTTCTTGGTCACGTCCTTTTCGATCTGCTCGGGTCCGGCGCCGCGAAGAACGGTGGTAACGGTCACGAAGGGGAAGTCGATGTCCGGGAATTGGTCGATATTCAGCTTCGTGTATGAGTAGAGCCCCAGCACGACGAGCGCGAGGATCATCATCGTCGCGAACACGGGCCGTTCGATGGAAACATCAGCCAGTTTCATGCGTTCCCGACTCCTCCGTTCGTACCCGCCGTTACGGGCGCGCGCGACGTCACTTGTTCACGACCTTGACGAGGCTCGAGTCCCTGAGCGTGCTGACGCCGACGGTCGCGACCGTATCTCCCGCCGCGAGCGCGCCGGTGATCGCCGTCGTCTGTCCGTCCGTGAGGCCGATGTGGACGGTTCTCTGGAACGCGCGTCCGCCCCGGACGACGTACACCCGATCGCTCGTCCCGTCACTTTGAATCGCGGCGTTCGGAACGGTGAGCGTCGTGCCGCGAGAGGACACCTGGACGTCCACCCTGCAGTACATCCCCGGCCTGAACCAGCGGTCCGGCGTATTGGGAAAGCGCGCCTTGATCTCGAACGAACGCGAACGCGCGTCAGCCGACTTCGAGAGCTGGATGATCTCGCCTTCCATCTTCGTGTCGGGTCTCGTGTCCGAGTATACGAACGCCTTCTGAGCGATGTGGAGATTCGTCGCGTCGATCTCGTCGATGTTGAAGACGATCTTCATCCGGTCTATCTTCGCGACCGTCGCGAGCGTGCTCCCCGGCGCCGCCATGTCGCCGGCGCTCACGTTCACGGCGGTGACCAATCCGGCGATCGGCGTCGTGAGCTCCACGTTGCTTCTCGCCGCTTCGAAGTTCGTCTTGGCGACGTCGTACGCCGTCTGAACCCCGTCGAGCGATTGAAGCGATATCGCCCCGTCGGCGTAAAGCGACTTCATGCGATCGAGGGTCTTTCCGGCGTTCGTAAAGTTCGCCTCGGCCTGGTAGTACTGCGACGAAGCGCCGTTCTTGTCGAGGCTGATGATGATCTGGCCCGCGCGCACCGATTCGCCGACCTGGGCTCCCGTGCCGGTCACCCGCTCGGACAGGCGCGCCACGATATGCGCCTGCTCCTCCCCTTCCAACGACCCCGAGTAGCTTCTCGTGACCGAGAGGCTCTTCATCTCGGCGACGGCGGCCTCCACGGCCACCGTGTGCGTCGACGCGGCTCCGGGATCCACGCTCTTGTGCTTGGCGCCGCATCCGAGAAGCGCGCCGAAACAGAGAATCAGGGCACCTCTCCCAACCGTTGTGCACGACACATTCAATGCGTTCATCAATTCACTGACTCCTCTCGCGGCGAATCGTTTGTGCGCCGACCTTCCCGCGCCGAACGACCGTTGAGCCGGTCACTTCGGCAGTCCGACGGCGAACTGCCAGTCGGCCTGGGCGACGAGATAGTCGTAAACCGCCTGCGCGTAGCTCGTCTGCGCGCGCGTCAGCGCCACCTGCGAATCGAGCAATTCGAGCTGGGTCCCGACGCCGTTCGTGAAACGGGTCTGCGCGATGTGCACGGCTCTCCGCGCCTGATCGATGCTCTTCTCCTGTCCCTGGATGCGCTTCCTGGCTTCGGCCATTCTCAACTCCGCGGATTGTATCTGAATTCCGAGCGCTTCCTCCGCTTTGAGCCTGGCAAGGCGGGTCTTCTCGTACTCGCCGCGCGCCTCGCGGACCCGCGCGCTCGTTCTCGCGCCATCGAACAACGGAAACGAGAGCTGGAGACCGAGATACGACGTCTGCGCCCACCGATAGCTATTGAATTGAAATGAGTTGTCCTGGGTCTGCCAGCTGTAGCCGCCGACGAGACTCAGCGTCGGGAACAAGCCTGCGCGCTCGACCGAGATGTTCTTCTCCTGCATCGTCTGGCTCAGCGACAGCTCGCGGATACCCGCGTTGTTTGACGGCGCCTCCCGCCGCGCTCGCTCCAGTCCCGCCTCCGGAATCTCTTCGAAGGCGAAGTCCCCCTGAACTTCGATCTCCTGATCGATCGGAAGCGCGCAGAGATTCTTCAGGGAGTTTTTCGCGAGCTCGAGGTTGTTTTCAGCCGAGATGAGGAGGGGCTCCGAATTGGCGACCTCGACCTCGGCCCGGAGCATATCGTATTCCGCCGCGGTTCCATGGCGATACTGCGATTGAATGTTCTCGAAATTCGCCCTGACGATTTCCAGTCCCTGGCGATTCGCCTCGACCAGCTTCCCGGCGAGCAGCACGCCGTAGAAGGCCTTCTTGACCGAAAGCGTCACGCCCTGTTCGGTCCCGCGGTAGGCCTCTCGGGCATAATCGCGGTACGTTTTCGCGATATCGAGCGCGACGCCGACCTTTCTGTTGTACAAGGTCTGTGAAAGGGAGGCGGAGACGTCATAGGCGTTATTGGAGCCGAGCTCGAATTCCGCCGTCGAGTTGGTCGGGTTGATGGGCGAGTTCGGCGGAAGGAAGAGAACGGGCTTCTGTATGTTGCGCGTATAGGCCGCAGAGACGTTGAGAGCCGGGAGCGCACCTGAGCGCACCTCCCTGATCTGCTCCTCCGCCTTGGAGCGGTCTTGCGCCGCGATCAGGATGTCGCGGTTCTGGCCCAGCGCGAGGGCAATGGCCTTCTCCAGCGTGAGAACGAGCGGGGCCTGTCCGGATGCAGCCGCTTCCCGGCCCGCCGTCATGACGGCAGCGAGCATCATCACGAGCACTGCAGCGCATGCACGCAAACGTAACGCGGACGGCCGGTGTCTTCCCGGAGTCATGAGATACCCTTCCTTGTGCTACTTCCGCTCCATACCATCGAAAAACACCGCCACGAGGAGCGACGTCCCCTCATCGAGATCCACGGAATCGAACGACCCCTGTTCGCTCATCCGATGCATGAGGTAGAAGTGCAAAGCGCCGGTGAAGAGAACGGCAACCGCTTCGGCGTCCAGCGGCCGGAGCTTCCCCGCGCGCACGTCCTCGGCGATCGGCTTGGCGAGCGTCTTGAGTGTTCGCTCGCTGCGCCGCCTGATCCCCGCCACCCGGGCCCGGTGTTCCCTGGAATCGATATGAGGATGCTCGCGGCTGATGACTTGGATGAGGTCGGAATGCTCCCGGCAGTACGAGACGATATCCCGCGCATAGGCGGTGAGCTTGTCCCGGGCGCCGCCCTTCGACGTGCCGACGGCGGTTTCCGCGATCGCCTGAATCCCGTCGAGAACCTCGTCGATGATCGTGAAGAAGAGGTCCTCCTTGCTCGGAAAGTAATTGTAGATGGTCCCCTTGCCGTACTCGGCGTGACGGGCGATGTCGTCGAGCGTCGTGTCGTAGAATCCGTTCCGGGCAAAGAGCTCCCGGGCGGCCCGCAGAATGTCGTGCTGTCGCGAGAGCCGCTCGCGCTCCTTGCGGGAGACCTGTCCCGCGCCCGTTCCGATCTTCGCGCTCATGGCAACCACCCGCTCTGACCCTCATGTTCGTTGGTCGACCAAATGGTCAACTAATGACCGAATGGTCAATATCGTCGGCACGGGGGCGGATGTCAAGGGCAATTCGTCGGGGTTGAAGTCTCTCAAGCGCGCACCTGCCGCCGCCGGAGCAAAAACCATTTCCGCAGCTCTTCGAGGAAGAAGATCGCGACCATGAAGGCGGTGATCATGACCCACGCTCCCCAGCCGATGGCCGTCGTCTGGAACACCCTCTGGCAGAAGGGCGTGTACACGAGGAACGCCAGGAACGCGAGCTCGAAGAGAATCCCCCAGAGGATGAGCCGGTTCCTGAAGAATCCGAGTTTGAAGCTCGAGAACGTATCGCTCCGGCAGCCGAAGACGTTGGCGATTTGCATGACGACGATGCCGGCGAAGAGAACGGTCATGGCCTGGAGATGCAGCGGATTCGCGAAGGTTATGTCGTTGGGCTCGAGCTGCTGTCCGAAGATCCAACCTCCATGATGGAGGACGATGAAGTATGCTCCGAGAACCGCGGCCGAGTTCAAGAGGCCGAAGAAGACGTAGCCGCGGTAGAGAACGGCCCTGTCGACGATGCCCTTGGTCCTCGGGCGAGGGGGGCGATCCATGATCCCGGGCTCGGGCTTCTCCGAGCCGAGGGCCAGCGCCGGCAGCGTCTCGGTCCCCAGATCGATGGCCAGAATCTGCATCGCCGTGATCGGGACCGGAATCTTCAGCAGGGCGTAGAAGATAAAGGGAACGGCTTCCGGGATCAGATGGGCGAATATGTAAGTGACGAACTTCTTGATGTTGTCGAAAACGGCGCGGCCTTCCTCGATGGCCGCGACGATGCTCGCGAAGTTGTCGTCCGTCAGAATCATCTCGGAGGCGGCCTTGGCGACGTCGGTGCCCCGGATGCCCATGGCGACGCCGATGTCGGCCTTTTTGAGGGCCGGCGCGTCGTTCACGCCGTCGCCGGTGACGGCGACGAT
>DATCCP010000073.1:0-3222 GCA_036511215.1 Candidatus Krumholzibacteriaceae bacterium | reverse complement strand
CTCGTCCGAGATTCGTGTGAAGAATGACCCCCGTCGCGTTGATGACCCGACGCGCCCCGAGCACGGCCAGCGCGTCGAGCTCGGATGCCACTTCGTCAGCGACCGCCGTCGCGAGGCCCTTATCGGAAACGCCGGGCGCTGCGCCGGCGAGCAGCCTCTCGCGATGGCGCTCGATGGATTCTCTCACGATGCGCGTGATTCCCCTCCTCGAAAGGAGCGAAATCCGGTGCGCGATCCGCTCATCCTCGAGCACCTTCTCTACCGACGGTAATTTCTTGAGAGACGACTGAATATCCATGTTCCTTAACCCTGTTACTTAAGATGAATCTGCCATCTTCTACCATATGTGGTAGATATCGTCAACTGTTTTCACAATATATAGACGTTTTGGGGCTGTTTTTCAAGGGCTATCGAGGCGTTCTTCGCTTCCGGGGCCCGGGAAAATTGCTCCTTGATGACAGGGGATGCTTCTGGTAAGAATGGGTGTCGCCAAATGTACGAAAAGGAGTATCTCATGAATCGATCGTTGCGCCTCCTGTTGCTCGCCTCCGTCGGCGCGCTCCTCCTCGCCGGATGCGCGGCGCGCAAGCCGGCCATGGAGGGCCTCTACGCGGGGCTCAAGGAGAAGCCGGAAGCGGTCGACGCGCACATCCTCGCCGGGAAGATAATCGTCATCGACCCGGGGCACGGGGGCGCCATGAACGGGGCGCTCGGCGTCGATAGTCTCCGCGAGGCGGATGCCAATCTCGGCGTCGCGCTCTACCTCTGGGGTCTCTGCAAGGACGCGGGCGCGGACGCGCACCTGACACGGACGACGGACCGCGACCTCCTGCCTGAGGGCTCAAAGGATCCGGCGGACGATCTCAGGGCCCGCGTCGCGATGGCGAACGCGCTCGCTCCCGACGTGTTCATATCGATTCATCACAACTCGAATCTGCCGAGGAACCGGGACATCAACAATATCGAGGTGTACTACCGCGCGAGCGATCCGGGCGCCTCGCTCGAGCTCGCCCAGGCTCTCCAGGTGCACCTCGCGCGAAACCTCGGAATCCAGACCTCCGACGTCAAGCCCGGGAGCTACCTCGTTCTCAGGCTCTCGACGGCTCACGCGGCCGTGCTCGGGGAGGCGAGCTATCTCTCCTCCCCCGCCGTTGAGGAGCGGCTGAAGCTCTCGGCGAAGCAGAAGCTCGAAGCCGAAGCCTACTTCCTCGGCCTCGTCGAGTACTTCTCGAGGGGGGTACCGGTGCTCACGAGAGAGTCGCCGGCGCGCGACACGCTCGCCGGCGCCGTCCAGATCTCCTTCTCGGTGCGCTCCGCCGCGGGAATTCCGGTTGATCCGTCTTCCGCCGTGATCTCGGTCGGGTCGCGCGAGACCGCCGCGATCTTCGATCCCTTCACCTCCACGATCCGGATTCCAGCCGATCCGGCTCTTCCGAACGGCACCTACGCCGTCCAGGGGAGCGTGCGAAGCACGGGAGGGAGGACGGCGCGGAGCAGACCGTTTACGCTTCTCCTCGCGCGGCCGGCCCGATTCATTCTCCCGCTCGCCCCGCGGGAAAAGCCCGGATCGATCGTTGCGCTGCCAGTCAAGGTGCTCGACGCGCTCGGCATGCACGTCGCGGACGGCACGCCGGTGACGGGGCGCTCGCTCAAGGATGGAACGGTCCTGTCGGGAGTCTGCGCGAACGGAACGTTCGAGGTCGAGGTAGCGCGCGACCGGGCTCGGGACACGTACGTATTCACCGCGTCCGGCGTCGCGGACACGGTGCGCTTCGCGGCGAGCCAAGAATCTCCCCGCCTGTCGCTCGCCGTGTGCGACGCGAGATCGGGCGCCGGCGTACCCGACGCGATCGTCTCCTGTGGCCGCGAAAGCCTCGCGGGAGACGCCGCCGGCCGCTTCCTCATTCCACTCGGCACTCCGCCGGAAACGCTCATCGTCTCCGCGAAGGGCTACCGGCCGCTCCTCATCGACACGGCCGGCACGCGGGGCGGCGCCTCCGTCGTCCGTGCCCCGCTCGAGCCCCTTTTCGGAGGCGTCTTCCGGGATCGGAAAATCGCGCTCGATCCGGCGGGGGGCGGACCGGACGCCGGGGGCCGCGGCGCCGCCGGGCTCCGGGGCGCCTCCGTGAATCTCGACGTCGCGCGCCTTGTGCGCGGCGTTCTCGAGCGCGCCGGTTCCGCCGTCACGCTCACGCGCGAAGGAGACGAATCCCTCTCCGCGCAGGAGCGGGTCTACATTGTCAACCGCTCCAATGCGGAGATCGCGATCGGCATCAGGCACGGCGCTCTTCCCGAGCGGGCCGACGGGCCCCGGGTCGTGCTCCACTACGCCGGGAGCGACCGCGGCCGCGTCGTCGCGGAAAAGCTCGCCTCCGCCCTCGACTCCCTTCCCCCCGCGGGCGAGTTCGCGGTCGGCGAAGGGGCCGACCTGTTCCTCCAGCAGACGGCGTGCACGGCGTGCGAAGTTTACTGCGGACCGGTCGAGGACGGAGCAAACGAGGCGCTGATGCGGGACGAGTCGTATCTTCGACTCGAGGCCGAGAGGATTGTCGCGGGGACGGCTGCCTGTTTCGGATTTGATGCAATCATCCCCGGTGGCTGCGCGGTCAAGGTCACCCGCGGCGCCGCGCCGGCGGTGGGTGCCACGGTCGGTATCGACGCGCTCTTCGCGAGTACCACCGGCCCGGACGGCTCCGCCGACTTCGGGCTCATCGAGCCCGGCACGCACCTCGTCACCGTGCGCACGAGCGACGGGCGTTCCGGCCTCTTTATGAAGGAGTTCACGCCGGCCGCTCGTGAGATTCTCATCAATCTCCCGTGAGGCGGCGGTTTCGGCGGAGCCTCTAGCGTCCGATCCTGATGGTGTCGAATTCCACGGCGCGCTCGCTCCTCACCGTATAGAAGAGAATCCCTTCCCCGGAGAGGAAATCGAGAAACGGGTGCCGCTTCTTCTCGAGCTGGCGGGCCATCTCTTCCTTGAGCGGCTCCCCCCCCGATTTGCATTTGGCGAGCGCTTCGATGAGAAGCCTCGTGCCGCGGTAGCCGCCGACAACGACCTGATTGGTTTCGCCGACGGGCTCGTTCACGAGGGCGCACGCGTTCACGAAGAGCCGCCCTGCGCCTCGCGCATCGACGTCCGCGGGGAACAGCGCGCCCTCGAGGTCCTTTCCGACCATCCTGATGAGACGCTTCGAATTCCAATCGCTCGTACCGAGGAGCTGG
>DATCCP010000072.1:0-4318 GCA_036511215.1 Candidatus Krumholzibacteriaceae bacterium | reverse complement strand
CCTTGCTTCATGGACTCCGCATAGAGCTTCTCGAACGCCGCCGAATGCTGATCGTAGCTCCCGGTCATTTCGAGCGCGCAGTACACAAAGGCCGTGTCCACCTTGAGCTGGACCTGGGGCGTCTCCTCCGCCTTGGCCGCGCGGGTCGTATCCGGCGGGGCGCCGGAAACCGTGCAGTCGCCCTGCGCCCACGAAGCCGCGGCGACGATCGCCGCGAACGCGAGCAACACGAGGATGCAGTAGAGCTTCTTCATCGTCTCCTCCTTTTGACACATACAACTTCATTTCTCCACGGCGCCGATAGACCGGTACACCGCCGCGCCGAGCAGCGCACCCACGATCGGGGCCACCCAGAACAGCCACAGTTGGCCGAGCGCCCAGCCTCCAGCGAATATCGCCACGCCCGTGCTGCGCGCGGGGTTCACGGAGGTGTTCGTCACCGGGATGCTGATGAGGTGAATCAGCGTGAGGCAGAGACCGATCGCGATCGGTGCGAAGCCGTGCGGCGCGCGCGTGTCGGTCGCGCCGAGAATGACGAGGAGAAACATCATCGTCATGACCACTTCGCAGACGAGAGCCGCAAGGAGCGAATATCCGCCCGGCGAATGGGCGCCGTAGCCGTTCGAGGCGAAACCTCGGGACAGGTCAAAGCCGGCGGCGCCGCTCGCGATAACGTAGAGAACGCCTCCCGCGACGATCGCTCCCACTACCTGAGACACGATGTAAGGAACGACGTCTTTCGCGGGAAACCGGCCGCCCGCCCAGAGGCCGATGGAAATCGCGGGATTCAGATGGCAGCCCGATATGTGCCCGATGGCAAAGGCCATCGTCATCACGGTCAGGCCGAATGCGAGCGCGACACCGAGAAAGCCGATGCCGAGGCCCGGAAACGCCGCCGCGAGGACCGCGCTCCCGCATCCGCCGAGAACCAGCCAAAAGGTCCCGAAGAACTCCGCGCCGTACTTCTTCATGATCTCCTCCCTTCGAATAACGTGCGCCGGGGGCGCCGCATTTCCCACAGTCCGAGAAGCAGCCAGACAACGATGCCCACGATGCCTGCGAAACCTCCGATGAGCGGATTTACGGTGGGGAAAAGCATCGCCCAGACGCCGAGCTTCTGGCTGTTGAACACGCCGTGCACCCAGCCCGCGAGGATCGAGCTCCTGTGGCGCAGCGTGAGCTCATTTATATATATCCCGAGGGTGATTGTGACAGCCACAAAGGCCACGACGCCGAGCACGGGATGCCCGGGATACGTGAACCCGATGAGAATAAGCGGCAGGTGCCACAGCCCCCAGACGATTCCGAGAAGCACGTACGCTCTGGGTTTCCCCAGCACCATGAGCTTCGGCAAGAGGTACCCGCGCCAGCCGAGCTCCTCGCCGAAGCCAAAGAGTCCATTGAGGAATGGGGCCATAACGAGCGTCGCCATGTACATCGCGGGGAGGATTATCGCCGGGGAAGGCATGTGAGGAATATTCGCCCCGCCGGCCTGGCGCAGCGTCGCCATGTACTGGTCCACTTCCCAATGTGGCCGGCCGATGCCCAGTAGCCATGTCAGCCCGTAGATGAGAACAAAGCACAGCGGCACGATGAGGCCCGACGCCACGTAGGGCTTCCAGGAACCGAAGCGGAAATTCACGATGGCGAACCCTTCGCGGGTAATGAACCTGATCGTAAGCACCGTCGCCAAGGCCGGCACCCACATGACCGCCGCGACGACCAGCTGACCGTACATGGCGGGCAGCCGCGTGATGCGGAACCCGCTCAGGATCAAGGCCCCTTCAATCGCATACGTGATGAAGAATGTAATGGAGAGAAAAGAAAAGATGCCCCGACGATCAAGCCTGGTTCGTTCCATGGGCCTCTCTGCCCCAGCATCCGGGCGTTGACGGCGACGACTGTCGCCTACTCGTACGCCGCCTTGAGATTCCGCGCCCCGTCGAGGGAGTAGATCTCGACCTCTTCGCGGTGAAGGCGCGGATCGTCGATGATCTCGACCCGCACGCGATACATGTTCGCGAGCTCCAGCATGTTCTCGGCGCGCTCCTCGCGGAGGAAGACGCCGACGACGGGATTGAGCTTGAAGAGAATGCCGTTCTCCCTCCGCTTCCCCCCGCCGATGCGGCGGATCCAGTGCTCGATCTTCATCGCCATCGATTCGAGGCTGAGGACCTTGCCGCGCCCCGTACAGTACGGGCACTCCTCGCTGTAGTAGTGGAGGAGGCTCGGGCGTACGCGCTTGCGGCTCAGTTCGATGATGCCGAGATCGCTCATCGGATAGACTCTCACGCGCGAGCGGTCATGGCGCAGGAAGTTGCGGAACTCATTGTAGACCTTGCGGCGGTTCTCCTCGGCTTCCATATCGATGAAATCGATGACGATGATCCCGCCAATGTCGCGGAGCCTGAGCTGCCGCGCGATTTCCTTCGCGGCGATCATGTTCGTCTCGAGAATCGTCTCTTCCTGATCCTTCTTGCCGACGAAGCGCCCCGTGTTGACGTCGATCGTGACGAGCGCCTCGGTGTGCTCGATCACGATGTAGCCGCCCTTCTTGAGCCAGATCTTGCTCTCGAGGATCTTCTCGATGTCCCCCTCGATGTCGTAGAAATCGAAGATCGGGGTCTTCTCCTCGTAGAGCCGCACGCGCGCGGCGAGCTGCGGGGCGAACGATTTGAAGTAGTTGCGCAGGCGCTCGTACTCTTCCTTGGTGTCGATGATGATCGACTCGACGCTCTCCGAGAAGAGATCGCGGATGGCGAAGATCGTCAGATCGACGTCCTCGTGGATGAGGGCCGGCGGCGTGGCGCGCTCGCTCTTTTCCTTGATCTCCTGCGCGGTCTTCTCGAGGTACTTGATATCGTCCCGGAGCGCGTCGTCCTCGACCCCCACGCCCGCCGTGCGGACGATGATCGCCGCCCCCGCGGGGCGGTGCTTCTTGACGATCGCCTTGAGGCGGGAGCGCTCCCGGCGATCCTCGATCTTCTTGCTCACGCCGATGTGGTCGAGCCCGGGCATGAAGACCGCGTAGCGCCCGGGAAGGGAGATCTCGGACGAGATGCGGGGACCCTTCGTGCCGATGGCCTCCTTGCGCACCTGGACGAGGATGTCCTGCCCCTTCTTGAGGAGATTCTCGATCGGCGGGAGATCTTTGTCCTTGCGGCCCCGCGACTTGTCGTCCTCGTCGTCGAGGAGCTCGGGATCGATCGCGCCCGTCGCGACGTCACTCACGTGGAGAAAGGCCGCCTTCTCCTGGCCGATGTCGACGAACGCCGCCTGTATGCCGGGGATGACCGCCGTGATGCGGCCGAGGAAGATATCCCCGACCGTGTGGCGGCTGTCCTCGCGCTCGATGAGAAGCTCGACAAGCTCGCGCTCCTCGAGGATCGCGATGCGGACCTCGCGCTCGGTGTAGTTGATGAGTATCTGGGTCTTTACGTTCTTTGGTGCTTCGGATCGATCAGACCGACGGGATCTTCGAAAATTTCTCCGCATTTGTACCTAATCTCCAGCCTTTGAATCCTCACGAGCGAGGCGATATTCTTCGGAATGAATATCTGTAACAAATCCTGGGGCCGGGGCGCGCCTTCCGCGCCGGGAAGAACGAGCTCGAGAGCGGTGCCGGCCGGCTCGTCGCCGGTGCCGGCCCCCTGCGAGCCGCCCGCGGCCGGATCATCGATCCGCCGCACCGAGCAGCCGGCGCAGGAGCGCTCCTTACCTTTCTCGTTCTTCATGGAGACGCCTCGCTCGAACATACGCCTCCACTCGACCTCAAACCATTGGGCGGGATCGACCGGCGAGCCGCACTCGGACGGACCGAGGCCCCCGGCGAGCCCGAGCTCCTGGGCGAGAAGATACCACATACGCTCCGAATCGGCCAATATTTCGGTTGGGGCGCCCGAGGATTTCATGAGCTTTCTCAGGACATCGAAACGGAGGAGGTAGGTGTATCGCGCCTCGCGCGGGAGCTTCCCCTCCTTCCTCTCGAACGGCCCGGTCCAGGCCTTGATCCGGAGCCCCGAGGGGAGGCCCTGGTTGAGAAGGTCCAGCGAGGGCTCGATTTCCTCGGTCAGCTCGACGTCGAAGAACTCGGCGAGGCCCTCCATCCCGACCGCGAGCGAGGGCCCCGCGGAGATCCTCGGATGCGGGTGAAAGCCCTCCGAGAAATGGAGCGGCATCTTCGCGCGCCGGAGCGCGCGCTGAATCACGTTCATCATCTCGAGGTGCGCGAGGAATCGCTCGCGGCCCCGCTTCTCGAAGATGAAGCGGTAGCGGAACACTGAGCGACCGGCCGTTCCCGCGTCCGGCCCCGCCGCGG
>DATCCP010000071.1:0-4697 GCA_036511215.1 Candidatus Krumholzibacteriaceae bacterium | reverse complement strand
GAGTCACGCGGCGGACATATTCTTCTCGTTCAGGCTGGCTCCGGCCATCAATACACTCTCGGCGGACCTCTCGCAGAGGTGCTCTGGAACTACGTGGGCTATAAGGTTTGGGTGAGCGGACCCGCAATTTCGGTTCCGGAGCCGAGAGTGGGTGGGGATTCCGGTATGACCATCGAAAGCTATGGTATTTTGGCGCCGCCAGGCGCTATGGACCGCACGCCTTGAGGCGTTCCTCGAGATTTACGTATGCGATGAAGTGCGCCCGTTCGAGCTGCCGGAAGAAAACTCCAAGCCTCTCGTAGCGCGGCTCGATCCGCTCCTGGAACTTCTCTTTCGCGAGCTCCGCAATCTGTCCGACCGTTCGCTTTCCGTCGCAGAGGAGCCAGACCTCGCTTCCGATGTCGTCGAGCTTTATCTTGATGAATGGGCTTTTATGACGCGGCTCGAACAGGCGCTTCATGAGGCGGTTCCTGAACCGCGGCATGAGGACGGTGATGATTCCGGCGTCATCGGTCTCATGCTCGGCGGTCCTCCGGGGGACGAGCTCGAGGAGATTGACTTCTGCTCTTCCGCTCTTACCCATCGTGCAACCCGTCCATGAGAGAAAAGAGGGTGACCGCAGTCACCCTCTTTTCCCCTTCAAACCGAAACGACGGAAGCCGGTCTACATCACAGCCGACGGAGGCGGCGGCTCATCCGCTTTCCCCGCGTTCCTGAGCGGTCTCACGATGAGGTAGAGGGCCAGGAATATCGCGAACGCGATGGCAATGATGCCGTGGGGCGTGTAGAAACTCTGCTGCCAGAACGCCTTGTTCTGGAAGAAGACAAAGGCGGCGATCACCAGCCCCATGAGCGCCTCTCCGGCGATCAGCCCCGCCGCACCGAGGATCCCCGCATTATCGACGCGAATCCTCTGCCCTTCGTTGAAGTTTCTCCTCTTCGCGACCATGTCCGTGATGCCCCGGATAACGCCGCCGACGAAGATCGCGAACGTCGTCTCGAGCGGGAGGTACATACCGACCGAGAACAGCATCGGGCTTCTGACCTTGATGAGAATCATCGCGAGCCCCATGACGAGGCCGACGATGACGAGCGGCCAGGCCATCTCCTTGCCGACGATTCCCTTCGCGAGCATGGCCATCAGCCCGGCCTGCGGGGCCGAGAGCGCCTTGTCGCCGAAGCCGATGCCCCCCATCTTGATGTTCGACGCGTTGAGGATGTAGAGCGGGAAGAACATCACGGCGCTCGAGATCCACACGCCGATAAAGTCCCCGACCTGCATCTTCCACGGAGTACCGCCGAGGATATGCCCGACCTTGAGGTCCTGGAGCATCTCTCCGGCGACCGCCGAGGAGACGCACACGACGCTCGCGACGCCGAGCACTGCGGCAACCCCCGCGTTCCCCTTGACGCCGATCAGGACGATGAGGAGCGCCGCAATGATCAAAGTCGAAAGTGTCAATCCCGAGATCGGGTTGTTCGAGGAGCCGATCATTCCGACGAGGTTCCCCGAGACCGCCGCGAAGAGGAATCCGATGACAAGCATGACGAGGGCGGCCACGAGCGCGCCGGTGAACACGCCGCAGAACTTGAAGTAAATGGCAATCATGAGCACAAACACGATTGCGATGCCGAGGAGCACGAGCTTGAAGTTGAGGTCCTTGTCACGGCGATCCGTCGCGACCTCCGCGCCCGCCGATTTCTTGACGTCCGCGAACGAACGCTTGATGCCTGCCCAGAGGCTCTTGCGCATCTTATAGAGCGTGTAGCAGGCGCTGATGATCATGCCGCCGACGGCGATCGGCCGCACGATGAATCTCCATATGCTCGTCGCGAGCAAGATCCAGGTGTCCGTCGCCGTCGGATCGAGCTGGTTCGACGCGGCGAAGTCGGCGATGATCTTGGGTCCGACGAGGAATATCAGGAGCGGAACGAGGAGCCCCCACGCCAAGAGGCCGCCCGCGAAGTTCAGGGCGCCGAGCTCCGGGCCGATGATGTAGCCGACGCCGAAGTAGGCGGGAGACACGGCCGGCGCGGATATCGTCGAGATGCCCCCCGCGCTTATGACGGGGGAATCGGGCTTCGCGCCGAGACGCACGATGCTCTTTCCGATCTCGCCGACCCTGAGAATGAAGTCGTTCGACGCGTGGAAGAATCCCGCTCCCCCGAGGATCTGAATAAAGGCGCCGATTCCCATCGCCTGGAAGAGCTGCTTCGCCGCCGCTCCGCCGCGCTGGCCGGCCTTGTGGATCTCGGCGGCCGCGACGGATTCGGGGAACTTGAGATCGCGATCTTCCACGAGCACGCGGCGGAGAACGGTGACGAAGAGAATGCCGAGCGTTCCACCGACCGCCATCAGCGCCGTGGCCTTGACATACGTCGTGAAATGGAAGGCGCTGAAATCCCAGAGACCGAGGATAACGAACGCGGGGATCGTGAATATCGCACCCGCCGCTACCGATTCCCCGATGGATCCCACGGTTCGGCAGAAGTTCTCCTCGAGGATGGAGCCGCGGAACAGGCGCAGGACGGCCATACTTATGACGGCCGCCGGATACGTCGCGGCGATGGTCATACCGGCGCGAAGCCCGAGGTAGGCGTTCGCCGCGCCGAGCACCACCGCCATGACGAGTCCGAGGACCAGCGGCACCAGGGTGAATTCCTTCAGGTCCGTCTTGTCGGGAACATAGGGCCTAAATTCACCGCTCATCAAGCACCTCCAGTGTGGTGAATTACAAAGTCCCTCAATTCATCCGTTCTGGGGCGTCGAAAAATCGACGCCGGCTCGAGAATCGAAAGCATAGTATGTATAGGTATCGCAACAAGTCAAGCAAATGATGCTGTCGAGAAATCGACGGGCCGGCGGTTCCTCCGCGGGGCCGCCGGCGCCCCTAAGCGGCTGCTGCCTCTCAAGATCGCTCGTTTCGGCACGCGGGGGAACGGAACTTGCCTTCTCGTGCTGGACATGAAGCACGTCATGGACTCGTTCCTGAGTATTCTCTGCGAAGTGTGCGGCGCCGAGCGGGCGCGCATGCGTCTCGCCGTGGCCGATGCGGGCCGCACGGTCGTTGTTTACGACGTGAGAATGCCGGCGCCGGCGCGGGGGGAGCGCCTTGGCGGCGGGATCCAGATTCCTCTCCTCGAGCCCTCGAGTCTCGCCGGGAGCTCCTGCGGCACGCAGTTCCGCGCTTCACACGTGCTCTGCGGGGAGAGTGTTCCGGCCGACGGGCTGTTCTTCGAGTCCGGCGGTCCCGGAGAATGGACAATCCGCCGAAGGACGAACGGTTTTGACGTCGAGCTCGACCTCGTTCTCCGCGAAGGGGGCGCCGGTTTCATCAATGACCGCGTGTCGAAGGCCGCCGCGTTCCTCGATCTATTTGAGGCGCTCCTCGACGGCCGCCATTTCGCCGGGGATGAAGTGGAGAATGAATGCGGCGCGGCTGTCGTGTTCAATCCGCCGTTCCTCGGCGAGACGAGCGCCATGATCGATCTCAAACGCACGATCGGCGTGGTCTCGACGAGCGACATCTCGCTCCTCATCGAAGGGGAGAGCGGCACGGGGAAAGAGGTCGTCGCGCAGAACGTTCATCGCCTGAGCCGGAGGCAGGCCAAGCCGCTCGTCATCGCGAGCTCCCTCGAAATGCCCCACTCGCTTCTCCAGAGCGAGCTCTTCGGGCACGCGGAAGGGGCGTTCACCGGGGCGAGCAGGGAGCGCGCGGGTCTCATCGAGAGCGCGGGGGGTGGGACATTCTTTCTTGACGAGATCGGCGAGATGCCGGTCATGCTCCAGGCGGCGCTCCTGCGGGTCCTTCAGGAGAAGGAGATCAGGCGCCTCGGCGAGAGCAGGCGCCGCAGGGTAGACGTCCGATTCATCTTCGCGACGAATCGCGATCTCGCCGATCTCGTCAGGCGCGGGCGGTTCAGAAAGGATCTCTACTTCAGAATCGCGGGCGTGAGGCTTCAGATTCCACCGCTTCGCTCGAGAAAGGAAGACATCATCCCGCTCGCGGGCTTTTTCCTCGCGCGGTGCGCGAGGCATGGAGGGCGCGGCGCGCCCCCGCTGTCTCCGGACGCGATCAGAAGGCTCGTCAGATACCCGTGGCCCGGGAACGTGCGTGAGCTCAAGAACGAGATGGAGCGGCTCTTCGCGCTCCACGAGGGAGCGAGCGCCGTCACCGCCGCGATGCTCTCGCCGCATGTCGGTGAAGCGCAGGACGATTCCAACGTAGGCGAAGATGACGCGCGCAGCGGTCTCCCGCGGGCCGTATCGAGGCTCGAGCGGGCGATGATCCGCGACGCCCTCCGCCGCTTCGCGGGAAACCGCACGAGGGCGGCCGCGGAGCTCGGGATTACGAGGCAGGGGCTACTCAAGAAACTGAAGCGCCTCGGCCCGTTCTCATGAGCGCTCCTTGATGCGAGTCAAATCCGTTCTTGTTCGTGCGGCGGTCCTCCACTATACTCCGCCGAACATTTCATGTACGGGGGAGTGCACGGTGAGCGGGACGAACTGGATCGGGCGCTGGAGAGGCGAGCTGCTCGCGGGGCTATCGAGCGGCCTTCTTCTCGCCTTGTGCTTTCCTCCGTTTCCGACCAGGTTCCTCGCCGCGGTCGCCCTCGTGCCTGTTTTCGCATATTTCCTGCGCGTCGGGCGCCTGTCCTGGAAGCGGGCCTTCGCGGTAGGATTCCTCCTCGGCGTC
>DATCCP010000070.1:0-2157 GCA_036511215.1 Candidatus Krumholzibacteriaceae bacterium | reverse complement strand
GTCGCCGCGGGCGAGAACGGCATGGTCTACGCGTGGGACGCGAGCGGCACCCCGTGCTTCCCGCCGCGCCGCGTGCCGGGCATGATCGAGTCTTCACCTGCGCTCGCGAACTTCGACCGCGACGGCTATCTCGATATCGCGGTGACGTCGAGACGTTGGAACGGCGAGATCGGATCGTGGGAAGGTTTCACGAGCATAGTCAACAGCCGCGGCGAGCTCGTAAGCTTCGAGAGGATATCGCAGTGGTCGTCCGGCGCCGACATGCTCACAGGGCCCATTATCATCGGAAAGCCCCCGGAGGCCCTCGCAGGAGCGCCCGACGGCCAGGTGCACGGGGCGGCGGCCGCGCTTTCATTCTTCTGCTGTGCCTCGATCGTCTCGACCCCGGCTGCGGGAGACATCGACGGCGACGGATGGGTCGAGGTGCTCGCCGTATCCGGCGACGACTCGTTGTACGCCTACGAGCTCTGCACGAGCAAGGCGCCGCTCGACGCACTCCCGTGGCCCATGTTCCGCAGGAGCCCCTCGCGGACCGGCTCCTACGGCTACGAGCCCGTAAGCGGCGTCGACGGCGATCAGGGCACGGGGACGCCTTCCGTCACGAGCCTCCGCTCCATCTATCCGAATCCATTCAACCCCGCGACGAGGATCGCGTTCGACCTGAGCGCGAGGTCGTCCGTGCAGGTTGCGATATACGACGTATCCGGACGCACCGTGGCCGTGCTCGTCGACCGCGCGATGGAGCCAGGCCGCTACGAAGTGATCTGGAACGGCCGGACGACCGCGGGCCGGATCGCGGCATCAGGCGTCTATTTCTGCAGGCTCAAGGCCGCGGGCCTCGTCGAGACGAAGAAAATGGTGCTCTTGAGATAAAGGCTCCCTGATTTGTCCCGGGCCAAGGCGGTTTTTTTGGGGGCGGCTTCCGAGCCGCCCCTTTTCTTGTTGACACGCCTATATAACTTATGATACATTAAAGCATTAAGTATGCGTGCGATAACGATTATCATTTGACCGATTACGTCGGTTGAATCAATAGTCTTTTTGAGTTAGGATCGCGCGTCGAAAGTGCTCGCATGGTCTGGGCTGCCATAGCCAAGGTGTCACCGTCGTACCCTGATCGGAGGTTCCCGATGAAGAAGGCGCTTTGTGTCGGCATCGTCTTTGTCGTCATGCTCGCCGCGAGTCCGTTCGGGCTCTTCGCCCAGCAGGGGGATCTGAACCAGCTCTCGCGGGATATCACCGCGAAGAACAACGCCGATCGGGCCGAGGCGTATCGCCTCGCCGCGCTGAACGGCTGGGCGACCCGGGGGTACGGCCCGAACGGGAGCTTCTTCGAGCTCCAGAAGATGGTCAATGGAATACCCGCCTTCTACACGACCGATAACGCGGACGCCGCAAAGTCGACGAACACCGATTCCACGAATCTCGCGATCGGGGGGGGCTCCGGCTTCGTGCTCCGCATCTGGGACGGCGGCGCGCCGCGCATAACGCACCAGGAACTCACCGGCCGGGTCACGTGGAATGATCCGCTTCCGTACGCCAGCAATATCATCGGCCATGCGACGCATACGGCGGGAACGCTCGTCGCCTCGGGCGTCGTCGCGCAGGCGAAGGGAATGGCCTACGCGGCGTCCCTGCGCGCCTTCGAGTGGACGAACGACACCGGCGAAATGACGAGCGAGGCGTCGGCGGGGATGAACCTCTCCAGCCACTCGTACGGGTACACGAGGGGCTGGTCCTACAATACGTTGAATAGCTACTGGTATTGGTACGGGGACACGGCAATCAGCGACCAGAGGGACTACGAATTCGGCTTCTACGATTCAGAGGCGCAGCTCGTCGACCAGATCGCCAATAATGCCCCGAACTATCTCCCCGTCGCATCCGCCTCGAACGACCGGGGGGAAGGCCCGGCCTCACAGCCCGTCAAACATTACTACTGGGATTCGCGTTACGGCAATTGGCGCTTCAGCACGAAGACGCGACAGCTCGACGGGGGCACGACCGGATACGACTGCATACCCAATGGAATGCAGCTTTCGAAGAACACCTTCACGGTGGGTGCCGTGATGAATGTTCCGGTCTATACGGGGCCGAGCTCCGTCACCATGACCACCTTCTCGAGCTGGGGACCCGCCGACGACGGACGGATCAAGC
>DATCCP010000069.1:0-4100 GCA_036511215.1 Candidatus Krumholzibacteriaceae bacterium | reverse complement strand
AGGAGCTTCACGGTCCGCTCGGGGAGCGCGTTCCCCTCTTTGCACCAGAACTCCCAGCCGATGTCCCCGTGGATGTACTCCGCGTCGACTTTGAGCGCGTCGAGAACGAGTCGTGCCGCCTCCATCACTTCCACGCCGACGCCGTCGCCGGGGAGCCACGCGATCCTGTACTTCGCCATTCGATTCCTCCTTATACCCTTCGCACGGGTTGCGGTCATTTCATCTTTGGAAGGCGGATGAGCCCCTTCTTCTGCAGCAGGTGGAACTTGTCCCGCGATTCCTTGATCATCTTCTCGGCCTTCGAGACGAGCTCGTTCCAGCTCAAATCGAGGCGCGCGACGCCCTGTTCGACCGCCTTGCGTCCGACCGCCGCCGCCTCGCGCGGGTAAACCTCCACCTCATCCATCGTCGGGATGAGATAGTCCTCGCGAAGCCCTTTGTCCTCGGCGACGCGCGCGAGCTCGCGGGCGGCCGCGATGCACATCTCGTCGGTGATCGTTTTCGCCATCACGTCGAGGGTGCCGCGAAAAATGCCGGGGAAGCCGAGCGAGTTGTTGACCTGGTTCGGGAAATCGCTCCGCCCCGTCGCGACGACGCGCGCGCCCGCTTCCTTCGCCTCCCACGGCCAGATCTCGGGAATCGGGTTTGCGCAGACGAATACGATGGCGTCCTTGGCCATCCGCGCGATCCATTCCTTCTTGATCGTGTCGGGACCCGGCTTCGAGAGCGCGATGAGAACGTCGGCGCCCTCCATCGCACGCGGGACGTCCCCCGTTCTCTTATCGCCGTTCGTCTTCTGGGCCATTTCCCATTTCTCTTTCCAGTCCAGCCTCAGCTCCTCTTGGCGCCCCGTGTGGAGGATGCCCTTGCTGTCGCACATGATGATGTTCTTCGGGGAGACCCCGGCGAGCATGATCATGCGGGCGATGCAGATGTTCGAGGCGCCCGCGCCGACCATCGTGACGTGCACCTTCGAGAGCTCCTTGCCGACGATCTTCACCGCGTTGATGAGCCCCGCGGTCGTGACCGCCGCGGTGCCCTGCTGATCATCGTGCCAGACCGGGATGTGACACTCCCTGCGGAGGGTGTCGAGGATGCGGAAGCATTTCGGCTGCGCGATATCCTCGAGATTGATGCCTCCGAAAGAGGGCTGGAGCAGCTTCACGAACTCGATGAGCTTGTCGGGATCCTTCGTATCGACGCAGATCGGAAAGGCGTCGACGCCGCCGAGATACTTGAAGAGCATCCCCTTGCCCTCCATGACGGGTAGCCCCGCCTCGGGGCCGATGTCGCCGAGACCGAGGACGCGTGTACCGTCCGTGACGATCGCGACGAAGTTCCCCTTGTTCGTGTGCTCGAAGACCTTCTCGGGGTTGTCGCGGATGTCGAGGCACGGCTTGGCGACGCCGGGCGTGTACCATATCGCGAAATCGTCGATGCTGCGGATGCAGGCCTTCGGCATGATCTCGATCTTGCCCTTGTAGAACGGGTGCATGATCATCGCGTCGATGCCCGGCTGCTTGGCCTTCTCGATGAGCTCCTCTTTGGTGACCGGCTTCAGGATCTTGGCGGCCGGCTTCGTCGAGGCCGCCTTCTTCGGCGCCGCCTTCCTCGCGCCAATCTTCTTTTTCGGCTTCGCGGTCTTGGCTTTCTTCACGGCTTTCTTCGGCGCGCTTTTCGCTCTCTTCGGACTCATGAAACTACCTCCCGAGGGTATAAAGGTTCACGGGAAAGATAACGCTCGAAGCCCGTATCTTTCCGCACTTTGAAAAATCCAGCATGTCCGGCTGTGACATTGCCTGCGATACGAATCTATTTCTCGATCAACTCGGCGGCGGCCTTGAGACCCTCGTCGAATGCCTTCATGTTGAGCTCCTCGGTCCCTTTCGGGACGCGCGCGAGGATGGCCTTTCTCACGGCGTCTTCCGATGCGACGCCCGATATCTTCGTGAGAATGCCCAGCGCCACGATGTTCGTCACAACGGCCTTCCCGACCTTCTTGATGGCGATCTCGGTAATGGGGGCCTGGTAGAGCTTGTAATCTCCCTTCGGCAGATCCTTCACGAGGCCGGAGTCGACGATGAGAGTGCCTCCGCGCTTCAGATCCTTGCTGTACTTCGTGCACGACACCTGCGTGAGCGCAAGAAGCAGGTCGAGATCCAGCACTTTCGGATAATCGATGTCGCCGTCCGCGATGACGACCTCGGCCTTGCTCGCCCCGCCGCGGGCTTCGGGGCCGTAGCTCTGGGTCTGAACCGCGTTGCGGCCGTCGTAGATCACGACCGCCTCCGCAATGATTTTGCCCGCCAGGATGAGCCCCTGGCCGCCGGAACCGCTCAGACGCATTTCAAATCTGTCCATGATCGCTCCCGCGTTGCCGGTTCGTCCCTATTCCTTTGTCTGTTTCTCCGTTTTCAGTTTCTCGATGAGCTTGTCGTACTCGGCCGTGAACTCTGGCTTCTCGACGTCCCAGAGGAGCCCCGAGGCGACCTTGCCCATCCGCTCGTCCTCGGCCATCTTGTCGAGTCTGTCTTTCTGAACGACGTTGTCCTTGAGCCAGTTCATGAGATCGACGGGATTCGCGAGCTTGTTGCGCCGGCCGTACGCGGTCGGACACGGCGAGAGGATCTCGACGACCGAGAATCCCTTCTTCGAGAGCGCGGCGGTGATGAGCTTGTCGAGCTGCTGCACGTGGTAGACGTCGCCGAGCGCGACGAACGAGGCACCCGCCGCCTGCGCGAGTCCGGCGATATTGAATGCGGGCTCGAGGTTCCCGAACGGCGCGGTCGAGGCGTTCTTTCCGCGTGGCGTCGTCGGCGAGACCTGGCCGCCGGTCATTCCGTAGATGTAGTTGTTGTAGAGGAGCACGGTAAGGTCGATGTTGCGCCGCGCCCCGTGAATGTAGTGGTTCCCGCCGATGGCGGTCGCATCGCCGTCGCCGGTGACCACGATCACGTGAAGCTTGGGATTGGCGAGCTTCACGCCCGTCGCGAACGCGATCGCGCGACCGTGCGTCGTGTGGAGCGTGTTGATGTCGACGTAGCCCGGGGTGCGGCTCGAGCAGCCGATTCCCGAGACCATGACCGTGTCATCCTTCGCGATGCCGAGCTTCTTGAGCGAACGGATGAGGGACTTGAGCACGATCCCGTCGCCGCAACCGGAGCACCAGATGTGGGGGAAATTCTTTTCGCGTATATAGTCGAGGTAGTCGAACATCGTCAGACCACCTCCTTGATCTTGTCGATGATCTGTTTCGGGGTGATCGGGTCTCCGTCGACGCGGTTCACCTTGTGGACCTCCGCGCGGCATTTCGCGGCGAGCTCGACCTCGCGCGCCATCTGCCCGAGGTTCATCTCGGCGCAGATGAACGCCTTGACCTTGCCCGCGACGTCGAGTATCGCCTCCGCGGGGAACGGCCAGATCGTCGTCGGCTCAAAGAGTCCGACCTTCAGGCCCGCCTCGCGGCACTCCTTGACGGCGCGCATCGCGGAGCGCGCCACGCCGCCGTATGCGAACACGCACACCTTCGCGTCGTCGAGCTGGAACGTCTTCCAGCGGATGATCTCCGCGCGGTGCCGCTCGATCTTCTCGGTGAGGTGGAGAATATTCTCCCCGATCTTCTTCGCGTCGTTCGTGGGGAAACCCGTCTCGTCGTGGCAGAGGCCGGTCACGTTGTACCGATAACCCGTCCCGAAATTCGCGAGAACCGGTATTCCGTCTTCATTCTTCTCGTAGGGCCGGTATTTGTCCGGCGACACCGTCGGCTGCTTGCGATTGACGATCGTGATGCTGTCCTTGTCCGGAAGAATCATCCTCTCCGTCATGTGCCCGACGATCTCGTCGAAGAGGAGTATCACGGGCGTCATATATGTCTCGGCGAGGTTGAAGGCATGGATCGTCTGCTCGAACATCTCCTGCGCCGACGAAGCGGTGAGCGCAATGACGCCGTGATCGCCGTGGCTCCCCCATCGCGCCTGCTGCATGTCCATCTGCGCGGGAAGGGTCGGCGTTCCCGTGCTCGGCCCGCCCCGCTGCACATCAACCACGACGCACGGCACCTCGGCCATGACTGCGTGCCCCAGGTTCTCCTGCTTGAGGCT
>DATCCP010000068.1:0-6761 GCA_036511215.1 Candidatus Krumholzibacteriaceae bacterium | reverse complement strand
GGCGGTCACCGACAGTATGGGCGACCTCGAGCGCTACAACGCCGTCGAGAAGCGGATCAAGGAGATCGTCAAATACGGCGAGGAGGGGCACGACGCCGAGTGCAGGGTCGTCTCCTTCTACGAGGGGCTGCAGTACGAGCTCTTCACGTATTTCGTGTGTAAGGACGTCCGGATCGTCTACGCGCCCCCCTACGCGGTCGGCGACTACGGCGGCGACATCGACAACTGGATGTGGCCCCGGCATACGGGAGATTTCTCGTTCCTCCGCGCGTACGTCGGTCCCGACGGCAAGTCGGCCGAGTACGCGAAGGAGAACGTTCCGTACAAGCCCTCGGTCCATCTCACGATGTCGACGGGCGGGGTCAAGGAGAACGACTACACGATGATCATCGGCTACCCCGGGAGAACCGGACGCTACGCCACTTCGTACACGATCGCCCAGATGCAGGACTACTCGTATCCGACGCGCATACGGATGTTCAAGGACTGGCTCGCGATTCTCGGCGAGGAGGCCAAACGCGGCGAGGACATCAAGATCAAGGTCGCCCAGTTCGACCAGATGCTCAACAACTCGATGAAGAACTGGGAAGGAATGCTCGAGGGGTTCAGGAAGGGGGGTCTGCTCGAGAAGAAGCGGACCACCGAGCAGGGGTTCACGAAGTGGCTCGACATGAACCCCGACATGAAGAAGAAGTACGGCGACGTTCTTCCGGGGATCGCCGCCCTCTATGAGGATCAGAAGAGCTACCGCGACAAGAGCCTGATCGTGGGGCAAATGAACTTCGGATGCCAGATGCTGCGCGCCGCGGGGACGCTCGACCACTGGACCGAGGAAAAGGCGAAGAGCGATCTCGATCGGCGGCCCGGATACCAGGATCGCGACGTTCCGCGTCTCAAGCAGAGTCTCCGGATCATGCAGATGAGCTACGATCCGCAGGTCGACCGCAGGGTGTTCAAGTATTTTCTCATGCGCGCGGTCGATCTGCCCCAGAGCCAGCGCATCGAAGCGGTGGACGCCGTTCTCCAGGGGGCGACGGGGGTTGACGCCGAGAAGAAGATTGACGCCTTCCTCGACAAGCTTTACGCGGGGACCAAGCTCGGCTCGGCCGACGAGCGGCTCCGCATGTTCGATCTCTCCCGCGAGGACCTGCTCAAGCAGGGGGATACCTTCGTCGATTTCGCGGTGAAACTCGACAAGGAATCGAAGGTGCTCGAGGACAGGGACAAAACCATGGGAGGCGCGCTCCAGCGCCTGAGCCCGCGCTTCATGGAGGCGTACAGGCTGTGGAAGGGCGGGAACCTGTATCCGGACGCGAACGGCACGATGCGCCTCACGTACGGATCGGTGAAGGGCTACGTCCCGCGCGACGGGGTCGTCTACAAGTACGCGACCACGTTCACCGGGGTCGTTCAGAAGAACACGGGGGAGGATCCGTTCAACTGTCCGAAGGAGCTCCTCGCGCTCCACGAGAGCCTGGACTACGGCGCGTACGAGGACGCCAGGCTCGGCGACGTGCCGGTCGATTTCCTCTCGACGAACGATATCACGGGGGGAAACTCGGGGAGCCCGATCATGAACGGCAAGGGTGAATGCGTCGGCGCGGCGTTCGATGGGAACTACGAGAGCATCTCATCCGATTATCTCTTCATCAAGGAGACGACGCGCTCGATCAACGTCGATTCCCGCTATATTCTGTTCATCATGGACAAGATGAGCGGGGCCAAGCGCCTCATCGGCGAGATGAAGATCAGATAGGCCGCATGGGAAGTTTCTATGCGCTCATGACGGCGGTCATGTGGGCCGCCGCGGTCATCTTTCTCAAGCGCTCGGGCGAGACGATTCCGCCGTTCGCGCTCAACGTCTTCAGGGTCGTCGTGTCGACGGTGTTCCTCGTGCCGACGATTGCGCTGGCGGGGCAGGAGGTCTTCTACCGGGCGCCGCTGAGAGATTACCTCACGCTCTTCGCGAGCGGCGTCATCGCGATCGCGATCTCCGATACCTTTCTCCTCATGGCGCTCAACAGGCTCGGCGCGGGCATCATGGCCATCCTCGACTGCCTCTATGCGCCGTTCATCGTGCTCTTCGCCTTCGCTATCCTCGGGGAGCGCCTCGGGGTGTGGCAGTGGGCGGGGCTCGCGCTCGTCATCGCGGGAGTGCTCATCGCCGCGCGCCACGAGCCGCCCCGGGGGACGACGGCGAGGCAGATTCTCATGGGGACCCTTTTCGGCGTGATCGCCATGGCGACCGTCGCGCTCGGCATCGTCATCGCGAAGCCGGTTCTGAACCGCTCGCCCGTTCTCTGGGCGACGACGATGCGCCAGATCGGAGCGCTCATCGCGATGGTCCCGGTCGCGCTCGTCCTCCCGGAGCGGCGGCAGATCGCGGGTCTCTTCCGGCCGGCGTGGAACTGGAGATACTCCGTGCCGGCCACGCTCATCGGCTCGTACCTCGCGCTCATCTTCTGGATCGCGGGGATGAAGTACTCGCTCGCGGGCCCCGCGGCGATTCTCAACCAGACGAGCTCGATCTACGTGCTCATCTTCGCGTCGATTTTCCTCAAGGAGCCGTTCACCGCGCGGAAGGTGATCGCCTCCGTGTTCGCGGTCGGCGGGATCGTCATGGTGACGCTCGGGTGAGCGCCGGTCCCCAAGCCCCGGTTCGGCCCACGCCGGCGCGGGTCTCGGCCGCTCAGAGCGCCGGCTCTTTCCGGCTCAGTATCTCTTTCGATTTGATACCGCTCAGCGACATGGCCGCGAGGCCGAGGAGCACCATCGGGACGACCTCGACCGCGTGGAACACGATCGCGCAGCTCAGGGCGCGCTCCGTGTCCGCCCCGAAGAGCTTGAACGCCGCGAGCGTCGAAAGCTCGAAGCCGCCGAGGTTCGCCGGGGTGCTCACCGCGGCGATGCCGAGATTCGTGAATATGAGGACGACCGCGGCCGCGAGCCGGGGGAGTTCGAAGCGGAATGCCTCGAACATGAAGGTGAGCATGAGCGCCCTGAGGCACCACGAGAACGCGGAGAGAAAGCAGGCCGGAAGCAGTACGCCGGCCTTTTTCAAAGAAGAGAGTCCCATCGTGAAGCGATGGATCTGCCCCGTGAGACGCTTGCCGAGCTTTCCGGTGAACCTGAGCTCCATGTGCTTCTTGAATCTCATGAGCGTAAGCACGACGACGATCACCGCGACCACGGCGATGCCGGCGATGATGCCCACCCGCTCGACGAGGCGGGGAAGATCGAAGTAGAGGCCGGTGAAAACGACCAGGACGAGGAAGAACGTCACGTCCATGATGCGGTCGAGCATCACGCTCCCGAGAGAGCTCGCGACGGAGATCCGCTCGCGTTTGGCGAGAAAGTAGGCGCGGGCCCCGTCCCCGAGGCGCAGCGGCAGGATCGTGTTGCCGACGACGCCGACGAGCATCGCGCCGAATGTGTTGAGCGTGTGCGTGTCGCGCTTGACCGAGGAGAGTATCAGCCGCCACCGGAACGCCTCGATCCAGGTATTCACGACGTTCAGGAGAAAGACGCCCGCGACCCAGCCCCATGTCACTCCCGCGAAGGAGTGGGCGAGCTTCGCGAGGTCCACGCGCCAGAGGAGGACGGCGCAGAGGATCACCGTGACGATGACGGCGCCGACGTGAGCCTTCTTTTCCCAGTTCATGCTCTTCGCGCCTCCCTGATCATCTCCGACAGCGTGAGGAACCGGTATCCCGCCTTGAGAGCGCCCTCGATGATCTCGGGGAGCGCCTCGATGAGCTGGCCCGAATCGGTTCCGTGCTCGGTGCCGCGTCCGTCGTGGAGGAGGACGACGCAGCCGCCGGCGAGCTCCTTCATCGTGCGCCGAACGATCTCGCGCGCGCCGGGCCTGTCCGTGTCCCACACGCCGAGGGTCCAGGCGACGCTCTCACATCCGGCCTCTTTCGCGACACGGTTCACCCAGGGATTCCTCCAGCCGTGGGACGCCCTGAATAATACGGGCCTCGTCCCGGCTATGTTTCCGATCGCGTCGCTCGTTCTCGCGATCTGGTCGCGGATCCGCGCAGGCGTCTTGAGGGGAAGCGCCTCGTGGTCCCATCCATGGTTTCCGAGCTCGTGCCCCTCGGCCGCCGCCCGTCGCGCCGCGGCGGGGAAGGTCTCGACGTTCTCCCCGATGAGGAAGAATGTCGCCCGCACGTCGAATCTCTTGAGGATGTCGAGGACCCGGGACGTGTACGGCTCGTTCGGCCCGTCGTCGAAGGTGAGGGAGACGGCGCGGAGACCGATGGGCCCCCGCCAGAATATTCTCCCGAAAACGCTCGAGCGCCGCTCGAAGACGCCGACGAGGAGGAGCGCCTCGAGCGCGAGCATCCCGAGGGCGCATGCGACGATCTGCGCGGGCCCCAGCCTCGAGATCGCAGCGATGAGCCCTGCCGCCGCGCCCGCCGCGGCGAGCGAGACGACGGTCACTACGGATATGATCCTGAATATCATCGTCCCGTTAGAATCTCGTTGTAGTAGTCGACGATCTCGCGAGCGACCGTGTCCCACGAGTACCGCATGGCTTTCTTTCGCCCGTTCGCTCCCATTTCCCGGCGGAGCTTCTCGTCCCTCAGGAGCGTGAGTATCGCCCCCGCGAACGCCGCTGGATCGTCCGGCGGCGCGAGCGTTCCCACGTTCGGATCGAGGAGCTCCCGGTAGCCCGTGTTGTCCGTGGCCACTATGGGCTTCCCGGACGCCATCGCCTCGAGGAGCGTGACCCCGAAGGAGGCCTTCATCACGGGGGAGCAAAAGACGTCGCAGCTCGCGTAGTAGCGGGCGCGGGCATCCTTGATGCGCCCCTCGAAGAGAACGTCGTGCGCATGGTTCGCGGGAATGAACCGGCGATAGTAACGCTTCAGGGGGCCGTCTCCCACGACGATGAGGCGAACGTCGGGGAACTCCACCTTGACGAGCTCGAAGGCCTGGAGCATGAGCTTCAGGCCGTTTCGGGGATCGAACCTGCTCAGAAAGAGAAGGTTCATCCTGCCGTCCGCGAAGCGTTCGAACGGCTTCGCGGCGGGACTGAACTCGTCGGTGTTCACGCCGTTCGGGATGACGCGGGCCTTGAGCGTGAAGTAACGCCCGAGCGCCTCGATGCACGTGGCGGAGACGGCGATCTGTCCGTCGAGCCTGTCCACGGTCCTCTGAAGCCTCCCATTGAGCACCGAATAGATGAGATTCCCCTCGAAATACGTATGAAACGTCCCGACGCGGGGGATCGTCGACCCGGTGAGCGCGAGGAACGGGAGCGTCGGGACCATCGGGGAGTGGAGATGGAGGATGTCGAAGCGCTCCTCCTCGAAGATCGTCCGGAGGCGGCGCTTGAGGCCAAAGCCGATCGTCATGTGTGCGAACGAGCCGTTCGAGTAGACCCGTATGCTCCTGCCGATGCGGATGACGCCGTTCTCCGCCGGCGAGCCGTTCTTCCGGGGCGCCAACGACCTTCCCTGCGCGGAAGTGATGACCTTGACGCCGTGCCCCATCGCCTCGAGCTTCGTTTTCGTGTTGTGGACGTTCTCGCTGATCCCGCCGAGGAGCGGGTAGTAGTACTCCGTCACGATCCCTATCTTCATGTTCCCCTCAATGCCGCCGCCGCCCCCGAGGCAGGCAGCGTGCGGACAGAGTCTGACCATAGACACGCATTATACTTGATGATACCCTGTTACGGAAGAAATAAAGTTGCTTTGCGCACAAGGGGTGAAATGCCATGAAATTAAAGTCGTTAGCCGCTCTCCTCGGCCTCGTCTTCATCGCGGCGGCGCTCCTCCCGTCCGGCCCGTTGCGGGCCCAGGAGGACACGGTCGTGATCAGGCAGGCCCTGGCACTCCCGCTTCCGAAGGGCTCCGCGGACGTCGTCATCGCCCCGAATCCGGTCGAGGCGAGACTCGCCGCCTCCGGCTCCCTCGGAGCCCTGTCCCCCGCCGCGGGGAAGAGCGTTCAATGGCGCTCCGGAGAGAGGCTCGTGTGGCGAGCGATATCGGCGGATGCCAAAGGCTGGTTCTCGGACAGCGTGCTCGCGGGATGCTATGTCTACTCCTCAGTCGAAATGAAGAGGAGCGCCGTGATGATCCTCCAGGCCATGGGGGATGAGACGGCCTATGTGAACGGGGCTCCGCGCGCCGGCAACCCCTATTGCCTCAAGGACGAACGGGAGTCCTGGGAGCCCGGCTTCGACTACTCGTTTCTCCCCGTGATGCTCGAAAAGGGGGCGAACGAGCTCGTGTTCCGCTGCGTCCGGGAGCGGCTCAAGGTGAGGCTCTACCCGAGCGCGAAGCCGGTTTTCTTGAATGCGCGGGACGTGACCGTCCCCGATTTCGTCGCGGGGGAGGGGATAGACACGTGGGGGGCGATCGTCGTCGTGAACGCCTCGACGGAGCCGCTCCGCGACATCCTCATCCAGGCGAGGGTCCCAGGCGCCGGCGCGCAGGCGGCGCCTGTGCGGGTCCCCATTATCCAGCCGCTCAGCGTGAGAAAGGTCGGCTTCCGGCTGACCGGGGCGGCGCCCATGACCGCGGGGGGCAACGTCGACGTGATCGTCAATCTGACGCGAAAAGGGAGCGGTACGAACGATATCATCGACACGGCCGTCGTACCCTTCCGCGTCGTCGGCCCCTACGAGAACCGCAAGGAGACATTCATCAGCGGCATCGACGGGAGCGTGCAGTACTACGCGATAAACCCCGCACAGAGGCTCGCGAAGAATCAGCCCGCGGCGCTCTTTCTGAGTCTGCACGGGGCGTCCG
>DATCCP010000067.1:0-2491 GCA_036511215.1 Candidatus Krumholzibacteriaceae bacterium | reverse complement strand
GGGCCCGAGCCTCTTCTTCTCGATGCTCATCATCACGGTGTCGTTCCTTCCGATCTTCGTGCTCGGCGAGCAGTCGGGGAGACTCTTCAAGCCGCTCGCCTACACGAAGACCTTCGCTATCGCGGCGGGCGCGATCCTCGGGATCACAATCGTGCCCGTGCTCATGACGTATCTGATCCGCGGGAGAATTCCCAAGGAGGAAGCGAACCCGGTCAACCGTTTCTCGGACAGGCTCTACGACTATTTCTTCCGCCGCGTCATGCGCCACCCGAAGACCGTGCTCGTCGTCGTGCTCCTTCTCGGCGCCTCGACGCTCTACCCCTTCTCGAAGATCGGCTCCGAGTTCATGCCTCCGCTCGACGAAGGAGACCTTCTCTACATGCCGACGACCGATCCGAGCGTCAGCGTGACGAAGGCGAAGGAGCTCCTCCAGCAAACGGACAAGCTCATCAAGACGTTCCCCGAGGTAATGAGCGTCCACGGGAAGATCGGGCGCGCCGAGACGGCGACCGATCCGGCGCCCCTGTCGATGCTCGAAACGGTCGTGCAGCTCGAGCCCGACCATCACAAGTGGCGGACGCGGGAGATCGGGCACTTCTTCTCGGGCTGGCCGGCGTGGCTCAAATGGCCCTTCACCAAGACGTTCTGGCCCGAGAGGCGCACGATCACGACGGACGAGCTCATCTTCGGCTGGAACGACCCCGCGGGTGCGCATCATCAGGGCCTCAACGACGCGGTGAGCTTCCCCGGCGTCGCGAACGCGTGGCCCTTCCCCATCGAGAACCGGATCAACATGCTCTCGACGGGCATCAAGACTCCGGTCGGAATCAAGCTCATGGGAGCGGACCTCGACGTGCTCTCGGACCTCGCCGAAAAGTGCGCCGCCGCGATCCGCGAGGTGCCCGGCACGCTGAGCGCCTACTCCGAACGGACGACGGGGGGATACTATCTCGATATCGACGTGCGCCGCGCCGACGCCGCCCGCTACGGGCTCACGACCGGCGACGTGCAGGACGTCATCATGACCGCCATGGGCGGAATGAACGTGACAACGACGGTCGAAGGGCTCGAGCGCTACCCCGTGAACGTCCGCTACGCTCGCGAGCTGAGGGATAACGTTCCCATGCTCAAACGAGCGCTCGTCCCGACGCCGGCGGGGGCGCAGATTCCGCTCGCGCAGATCGCCGATTTCAAGATCAATCCGGGGCCGCCGATGATCCGGAGCGAGAACGCGCAGCGCACCGCATGGGTCTTCGTCGACATGACGGGGCGCGATCTCGGCGGCTACGTCAAGGAGGCGCGCCGGGTCGTCGAGGACCGCGTGCCGCTTCCCGCCGGGTACTCCCGCGTCTGGTCGGGACGCTTCGAATATCTCGCGCAGGCGAACGCGCGGCTGCGTCTCGTCATTCCGATCACCCTCGCGCTCATCATCCTCCTCCTCTATATAAGCAACCGGAGCTGGTTCCGCGTCGGGGTCGTGCTTCTCGCGGTGCCCTTCAGCCTGATCGGCGCCTTCTGGTTCATGCACCTGCTCCACTACAACATGAGTCTCGCCGTCTGGGTAGGAATCATCGCGCTCCTCGGCGTCGACGCCGAGACGGGGCAGGTCATGCTCCTCTATCTCGACACCTCCTTCGCCCGGTTCAGGGGCGAGGGGCGCATGAGGAACGCATCGGATCTCTTCGACGCGATCCACGACGGCGCGGTGAAGAGGATCCGCCCCAAGACGATGACCGTCGCCGTCGATCTCATCGGGCTCATGCCCCTCCTTTGGGTGACGGGTACGGGCGCGGAGCTCACGCGGCGCCTCGTGGCGCCGCTTGTCGGCGGCATCACGGTGAGCTTCCTCATGGAGCTCCTCGTGTATCCCGTGATCTTCTACCTCGCCAAACGCCGTGAGATGCGCCGGGAATGGGAAGGAGGCGGCGGGAGATGAGGAAAACCGGGGCGAAGAAGAGCCGCCGTCATGTTCTCGCGGCGATCGGCATCGTGATCATCTCGCTCTCCGCGGGCTGCGCCTTCCACCCGCACGGAGAAAGCGCCGAACGCGACCGCGCGATGAAGGCGTACGCGAAGACGACGCCGGCGGCGCTTGCGCCGGACGCCTCGCTCGAGGAGATCCTGCGTTACGCATATCTGACGAACGCCGGACTCGAAGCGCGCTACTGGGAATGGCGCGCGGCGATCGAACAGATCCCGCAGGATGCGAGCATGCCGACGGTGCCCGCGATCTCGCTCGAGTCGATGTTCATGGACGGCTCGACCTCGCTCTCGCAAACGACACTCGGTCTCCAAAACGATCCCATGACGAATATCCCCTGGCCGGGAAAGGTCACGGCGGCGGGCCGGAGGGCCCTCGAGCTCGCCCGCGCCGCGGGCTCGCGCTTCGACGCGGCAAAGCTCGCACTCAGGACGAGCCTGCTTTCATCCTATTATGATTATGCGCTGCTCGCCGAATCCATTCGGCTCGAGGAGGCGGGCGTCTCCCTTC
>DATCCP010000066.1:0-6065 GCA_036511215.1 Candidatus Krumholzibacteriaceae bacterium | reverse complement strand
CGGCGTCAGGCGGGGCGCTCCCCCTGTGGAGTATGAGATCGCGCTCACCGAACCCGCCGGCGAGATCCAGGCGCTCCCCGCGGTTTTCAGATGGCAGTCGCGGCGAGACGATAGTCGCTTCGCGCTCGAGATATTCACCCCCTCCCTCGAAACGGTCTGCCGGGCCGACAACATCAACGGATCCTCCTGGAAGGCGCCCGACTCGCTCGCGACAATCCTCAAGCCCGGCGTCATGTACCTCTGGAGCGTCAAGGGGTACGAGGGGCTCGCTCGCGCGACCGCTTCGCCGAACGGCTGGTTCAGAATCAAGCGATAGTCCTCTCCTTGACATTCCCGAATATCGCGTGGTAGCGTTGGCCAATCTATCCCGATCCGCCCCCACGGCACGGCATTCAAATCCGGAGGCATACGGCATGGATATCAAGAAGATCCAGACCGCTCTCAAGGAAAAGGGCGTCGATGGCTGGCTCCTGTGCGATTTTCACAACAGGGATCATCTCGCCTACCGCGTTCTCGGCCTCGATTTCAAGAAAATGACCTCGCGACGCTGGTTCTACTTCATACCGGTTCAGGGCGAGCCCATACGCCTCGTCTCCGCCGTGGAGCCGGCGCGGCTCGACGCCCTCCCGGGAGAGAAGAGGTTCTACCGCGCATGGGGAGAGCTCCACTCCGCGCTCAAGGCGATGCTCGGCGCGCCGAAGAAGCTCGCGATGCAATACTCGCCGCTCAACAACATCCCGTACGTCTCGATCGTCGACGCGGGCACGATCGAGCTCATCAGGAGCTTCGGGCACGAGATCGTCTCGTCGGCCGATCTCGTCCAGCAGTTCGAGTCGCTCATCGACCATAAGGGCTACGAGAGCCACCTCAAGGCCGGCGACAAGATTCAGCACATCAAGAACGAAGCCTTCGCCGAGGTCGGGAAGGCGCTCGCGAACAAGAAAAAGCTCACCGAGTACGAGCTCGCGCGGTTCATCATGAAGCGCTTCGACGAGGAGGGGCTCGACTGCGGAGGCGAATCCCCCATCGTCGGAATCAACGACCACCCGGCCGATCCGCACTTCGAGCCGAAGCAGGAAGGGACGTACACCTTCAAGAAGGGAGACTGCTTCCTCATCGACCTCTGGGCCAAGCTCAAGGAGCCGGGATCGATCTATTACGACATCACGTGGTGCGGCTTCGCCGGAGACGAACCGCCCGAGAAGTACCAGGAGATCTTCCACGTCGTGCGCAACGCGCGCATCGCCGCCGTGAACTTCGTGCGCAAGCGCTTCACCGACAAGAAGCCGTGCTTCGGATGGGAGGTCGACGACGCCTGCCGCAAGGTCGTCGTGGACGCCGGTTACGGCGAGTTCTTCGTCCACCGCACGGGGCACTCGATAGGCGAGGAGGTTCACGGAAACGGCGTCAACATAGACAATCTCGAAACGAAAGACGAGCGGCTGCTCGTGCCCGGCATCTGTTTCTCGATCGAGCCGGGCATCTACCTCAAGGGGGAAATGGCGGCGCGGACGGAGATCGACTGCTTCATCACGCTGGACGGGAAGGTCGGCGTCGCAGGCGAAGAGCAAATGGAGCTCGTGAGGGTGCATGGGTAAGAGCGCCCGTCCTGCCGGGAGCGATCACATGGAAAGGAGCCCTGAATGAGTTATTTTCTCTGGATCATTCTCGCGTATCTCCTCGTCCTTATGGGCTTCAACTTCTATAAGGCCAAAAAGGTCCAGAGCCAGGAGGACTTCATGGTCGCGGGGCGGAGCCTCTCGCTCACCAAGATGGTCTTCACGCTCGTGTGCACGTGGATCGGCTCGGGCACTTTCATCGCGGGCGCCGAATACGCGGCGCGTGCCGGCTGGTCGTCGCTCTGGCTTCCCGCGGGAGCATGGTTCGGCATCGTTGTGATCTACTTTCTCGCCGCAAAGATTCGCACCTTCGGGCAATACACGGTCGGCGACATTCTCGAGGTGCGCTACGGGAAGTTCGCGCGCGTCTTCGGCGCGATCGCGCTCATCATTGCCTTCACGACAATCGTTTCATACCAGTTCCGCGCAGGCGGCTACATTCTCAACGTTCTCACGAACGGCGCCGTGTCGGTCTACACCGGCCAGGCGATCGCCGCGCTCTTCGTGATCCTCTTCACGGCGATCGGCGGCATGGTGGCGGTGGCGCACACGGACCTTCCGAACGGGATCATCATCGTGCTCGCGAGCTGCATCGCCGTGCCCTTCACGATCGCCGCGGCAGGCGGCCCGCACGCGGCTTCCGCGGCGCTCCCCGCCCAGCACTTCCAGGTCTTTGCCGCGGATTTCGGCGCGCATCCGGCGCTCAAGGCGGGGGGCTATTTCCTCGCGACGTTCCTTCTCCTCATGGGCGTCCAGTCGATGTACCAGAAGTTCTATTCGGCCAAGACGCCCGCCGAGGCAAAGCGCGCCGTCGCCCTCTGGATCGTCGGCACGGTCGTCGTCGAGACGGTCGTCGTCGCGATCGCGATCTACGCCGCGGCGATCCACTGGAGCGAGATCAACGCGTTTGAGATCGCCGGTAGAGTGAAGCAGGAGGTCGCCGCGGGAACGCTGGCGCCTGCATCGACGACGGATCGCGCCATGGAGCTTGCGAACCAGGCCATTGCCGCCGGCAAGCTCAAACCGGGACAGGTTGAATCGCTCCGGAGCCAACTCGGTACGGCGTTCGGGGGCCTCACGACCGTCGAAGCGGTCAAGAATCTGCGGGTCGGCGTTGATCCCGCGTCTATCGTACTCCAGGCGGGAAGGGATATTTCCCGTGAAGGCTTTTTCGGCCTCGTCTTCGGCGTGCTTCTCCTCGGCGCGGCCTGCGCCGTCGTCATCTCGACGGGGATGAACTATCTTCTCTCTCCCTCGACGAACATCATGCGCGACATCTACCAGCGATTCATCAAACCCGACGCCGCGCAGAAGCAGATGGTCGCGCTGCAGAAGGTTTTCGTCTGCATTCTCGGCGTGTGCGCGTTTCTCATGATCTTCATCCCGACATATTTCGGGCTCCAGATATCGGTGCTGCGCTACTCGTATTTCGCCTACACGATGTACGGTGTCTCGATCACGCCGGCGCTGCTCGCGGCGCTCGCGTGGAAGCGCGCGACCCGGGCGGGAGGCGTGGCGTCAATCGTGTCGGGCGCTTCGATGGTGATCATCTTCGATCTCGTCATACCGCACTTCTTCCCCGGCGTGATGCAGGGAGGCGACCCGTGGGGCATCCCGAGCATCTATCCGGCCGGCGCCGTGTCGATCGGTATGCTGATCGTGGTGAGCCTCTTGACGCCGAAGCCCAGGCCCGAGGATCTCGTGAAACTCTTCCCGGAGGACGCACAGGCGCATGCATAGGACACGCTGACGCATGATGTACGAACATCGCAGCGAGCCGCTGCTGCCGCGCTCACTCTTCATCCGCCGGCTTTTCAGGCACGGCCTCGTCGGCGCCGTCGTGATCGTCTGTTCGCTCGCCATCGGCATATTGGGATATCGTTTCTGCGCGGGACTCTCGTGGCTCAATTCCCTCCTCGATGCGTCGATGATCCTCGGCGGGATGGGGCCGGTGAATCCGCTGACCACGACCGCGGGAAAGCTCTTCGCGTCGTTCTACGCGCTCTTCGCGGGCATCGCCTTCCTCGCGACCGTCGGCATTCTCATCGCTCCGATCGCGCACCGGCTCCTCCACCGCCTGCACCTGGAGAAGGGCTAACATGTGCAGCGCCATGACGATCACTGAGAATCTCGAGCGCGTGCGGGAGCGGATCGCGCGAGCCGCTGATCGCGCGGGGCGCGCCCCGGCCGCGATCACGATCGTCGCCGTCACGAAGACGCACGGTCCGGAGATCGTCACACAGGCGATCGAGGCCGGCATTGCGGATATCGGCGAGAACAAGGTGCAGGAGTTCCTCGCCAAGGCGGGCGCCGTGAAGCTTCCCTGCCGCTGGCACTTCGTCGGGCACCTGCAGACGAACAAGGTCGCGAAGGTCATCGGACGCTTCACACTGGTCCAGTCGGTCGACTCCTTCCGGCTCGCCGAGCAGCTGAGCCGCTCGGGGGCGAATGCCGGCGTGACGACGGACATTCTCCTTGAGGTGAACACGAGCGGCGAGGAATCGAAATTCGGTCTGCCGCTCGACGGAGCGATGACCATGTGCAGTCTCATTGCGGGGCTCCCCAACCTGCGGATTCGCGGCCTTATGACGGTGGGGCCCCTCGTGAGCGACCCGATAGTCGTGGGCGCCGCCTTCGCGAAGCTCCGCCTCCTCAGGGATGAGATCGAAGCCGCCCGCATCGAGAACGTTTCGATGGGGCACCTCTCAATGGGCATGACCGACGACTTCGAGATCGCGATCGTCGAGGGCTCGACGATGGTCCGCCTGGGACGCGTTTTGTTCGGCGAGCGGGCGGTCGGCTGATTAATAAATGGCCACCGCGCCCCGCCGGGCTCCGGCCGGCCGCGGCGGCCGCGAAGGCGCGCGGAAATATAATGTATTGAATTATCGTCAATTATGGACTACTTTGTCTCTGAACCGATTGGTCTGATAATTGCTGTGCTCAACACCGTTACGTTCATTACGATCGTGTACGTGTTCGTGAAGGCGGTTGAGGAACGAAGCAGGCTTCTCCAAGTGCTCGACAGGGTTTACACCCCGCTCCTTGCTCCCCTGAGAAGGATTCTCCCGGCGTGGAAACTCGACATCGCCTCAATCATCCTTGCCGCCGTTCTTCAGCTCGTCGCGTTCTATATTAAGAGACGCTGGCAGTAATCAGGAGCAGGAGGCAGCACGATGAGAGTCACGCCGCTCGATATCAGGAAGCAGGAGTTCAAGAAGGTCATGCGCGGGCTGGATTCCGAAGAGGTCTACGCATTCCTCAACACGATCGCCGATGAGTACGAGGCCGTGCTCTCGGACAACAAGAGTCTCCGCGAGCGTCTCGTCACGCTCGACGAGCGCCTGAACGAATTCAAGGCGATCGAGACGAACCTCCGCAATACGCTCCTCACCGCGGAGAAGCTCACGCACGAGGCCAAGGAAAACGCCCGGCGCGAGGCGAGCCTCATGATCCGCGAGGCGGAGATGGAGGCGGACAAAGCCGCCGAGACCATCCGCGCCCATACGAGCCAGCTCCGCCGCGAGATACTCGAGCTCAAGAAAAACAAGGACAATTACATCACGCGTCTCAAGACCCTTCTCGACAGCCACAAGAAGATGCTCGACGGTTTCGAGGAGGATTTCGCGGGAGTCGACCAGGCGATCGAGAAGATCGGCCAGCAGGTCGAAGAGGACGTGCGCAAGACCGCGGCGCCTCCCCGCATGAGCCGCGACAAGATCACGGAAGGGTTCGGCCAGGCCCCGCAGGCTCCGCAGACCCCGAAGGACAAAGTCACGTGGGGGGACGAGCATCGCAGGGAGGATGAGCCGAGGCCGCAGATGCCGAGGCCCGGCTTCGAGACGCGCGAGACCCCCAACCAGAGAACGAAGGCCCCCGAGGATATGAATATCTTCGCAGCGCCGCGCGCGGAACAGCTCCATATCGAGCCGCTCGGCGCGACGGTTGCCGGTACGATGGCCTCTCCGCAAGGCCCGCAGGCGCATCAGGCGCCGCCTCAGCCCCCGCAGCCCGAGGCCCCGAGGGTCCACCAGGACGACTGGAAGCAGTACGAAGTTCGCAAGCAGCCGACTGACTGGAAGAACTACGAGATTCCGGGTCAGCAGCCCATGCAGCCTCCTTCCTCACGCCGCTTGGAGGATGTGGACGTTGAGAGCGCTCTATCGAGTTTGAAGGAAGTCGCCGGCGCGCCCGAGGGCATGGCCCCCCGCCGCGATATGGGCCAGCCTCCGTCGCAAGGTCCCGCGCAGCCCCAGCCGGTGAACGCGGAGGCGAATCCCGAAGCGACCTGGTCCATGGAAGAGCTCAGAAAGAACCTGACCAACCTTTCGAAGGATGAAGGACATAAAGAATAGCGGCGACGGGCGGATCAGGTTCCGCGTCAGGGTTCAACCTGCAGCCCCTCGAAACGAGCTCCTCGGCTGGAATACGGCCGGGGAGCTTCGT
>DATCCP010000065.1:0-3196 GCA_036511215.1 Candidatus Krumholzibacteriaceae bacterium | reverse complement strand
ACCGCGAGGTCCTTGATCACGCGAAAGCCCCTGAGCGGCTGGATTGTGATCGTGTCGACGCCGAGGGTCATGACCTGCGTCTCGCAGGCGAGGCGGTTGACGCTGTTGATCGTCATCGCGCAGGAGCCGCAGATGCCGCTCCGGCACGAGCGCCTGAAGGTGAGCGAGCCGTCCTGCGACCAGCGGATCTCGTTCAGGCAGTCGAGGACCGACTGCCCCTTCACGGCCTCGATCTTGTATTCCTGCCAGTAGTGCTCGTGCCCCTTCCCGCCGGTGTTGTACCGCTGGATGCGGAAGGTGATCGTTTTCTTTTCCGTTTCGTATCCTGCCATCTCTCGTGGCCCTCCTTCTCAGTACGTCCGCTCCTTGGGCTGGAAGCGCGTGATAACGACGGGGCGGTAGTCGAACGTGATTTTCCCGTCCTTCTTCCACGCGAGCGTGTGCTTGAGCCACTTCGCGTCGTCGCGCTTCGGAAAGTCGGTGCGGCTGTGGGCGCCTCTTGACTCCTCGCGCGCGATCGCCCCGGCCACCATGACCTCGACGACGTCGAGCATCCGTCCGAGCTCGAGCGCGTCGATGAGGTCCATGTTGAACTCGCGGCTCTTGTCGTCGACCCGGATGCGGTTGTAGCGCTCGCGGAGAGCTTTCATGTACTCGGCGAGCTTCCTCAGACTTGTGGCATTTCTGAACACGGCGCAATCGGCCGTCATCCTGTTCTGCATCTCGGCGCGGATGGCTCCGGTCTTCTCGCTGCCGGCGGATGCGAGAACGCCATCGATCTCCGCGATCGCGGCCTTCGCCGCGTCCACGGGAAGCTCCGGGAACGCGGGCTCCTCGCGAAGAAACCGCACGATCGATTTTCCCGCGCGGCGGCCGAAAAGGCTCGCCTCGAGGAGCGAGTTGGTCCCGAGGCGGTTTGCGCCGTGGACGCTCACGCAGGCGCATTCGCCGGCGGCGTAGAATCCGACGACCGGTTTTGATTTGCCGTCCCCGAGCACGCGGCAGTCGTTGTCGGTCGGGATGCCGCCCATCGAATAATGCGCCGTGGGCTGGATTGGAATCGGATCCTTCACGCAGTCGACGTGGATGAACTTCCACGCGAGCTCGTGAATCTGCGGCAGCAGCGTCATAATTTTTTCTCTGCCGAGGTGGCGAAGGTCGAGGTGAACGAAGTCCTTCCCGCCGATGCCGCGCCCCTGATCGATCTCCGTCTGGATCGCCCGCGAGGTGACGTCGCGGGGCGCGAGCTCCATTTTCTCGGGGGCGTACTTCTTCATGAAGCGCTCGCCCGCGTCGTTGATGAGGTAGCCGCCCTCGCCGCGCGCCGCCTCGCTCACGAGAATGCCGTGGATGTAGAGGCCCGTCGGGTGGAACTGGAGAAACTCCATGTCCTCGAGGGGAAGCCCGGCGCGCATCACCATGCTCGGCCCGTCCCCCGTGCTCGAGAGCGATATCGAGGCGATGCGGAAGACGCGCGCGTGCCCGCCCGTTCCGAACATGGTCGCCTTCGCGTGGAACACATGGACGCCGCCGTTGATGACGTCCCAGGCGACGACCCCGCGGCAGACGTTGTCGCGGACGATAAGACCGAGCGCGTAGAACTCGGGGTAGAAGCGGACGCCGTTCTTTATGCAATTCTCATAGAGGGTGTGGAGCAGGACGTGCCCCGTGCGGTCGGCGGCGTAGCAGGCGCGCAGGATCGCGCCCCCCTTGCCGAAGTTCTTCGTATGGCCGCCGAACATGCGCTGCGCGATCCGGCCGTCGGGAGTCCGCGAGAAGGGCGCCCCCATATGCTCGTACTCGCGCACGACGACGGGCGCCTCCTTCACGAGGATCTCGATCGCGTCCTGGTCGCCGAGGTAGTCCGAGCCTTTGACCGTATCGAACATGTGCCATTCCCAGTGATCCTCTTCCTCGTTCGCCAGGGCCGCCGCGATGCCTCCCTGCGCGGCCCCGCTGTGCGAGCGCGTCGGGAACACCTTGCTCACGACCGCCACGTCGTAGTCCTTCGAGGCCTCGACCGCCGCGCGCATCGCGGCGAGCCCGGCCCCGACGATGACGACGTCGTGGCGGTGAATGCTGTGGACGGGCACGCCCTCCACGTCGTGAATCGTTTCGGGATCAAGCGTTGCCATATCTTAGAAACCTCCAGCCTGGAACGGAAGGATGGTAAGAATGCCGAGAACGAGGGCGACGATCGCGACGATCGAGATCGCGCTGTAAAGGAAGATGCGCGCCCAGCCCCAGTGAATGTAATCCTCGAGCACGATCCAGAGGCCGTAGAGCCCGTGGAAAAGCGCGACGACGAGGAACGATATGTCGATCGTTTTCCAGAGAGGGGTCGCAACGCGCTGGGCGACCGCCGAGAATGTGAGGTCTTCTCTCAATAGATAATGCAGAAGCCACACGTGCGCGAAGAGGACGACCGCGAGGTAGACTCCCGAGACCCTCTGGAAGAGCCACAGGACCGCGCCGCCGGAGGTTGCGTTCTCACGGTACCTCATGTCGTCCCACCTCCTCCGAGACGGGCGACCGCCGAAAGGAGCCCCCCGACCTTCGTGAGCATCGCCAAGGCCACGATGCCCCACGTCACGAGCCACACGATAACGGCCGTCGCGAACATCGTCTTCTGCCTCTCGACCATGACGCCGATGTCGACGAGCGTGATGCGGAGACCGTTCCAGAGGTGGTAGAGAATGACGCCGACGAGCCCGATCTCGAGAGCCTTGAACAGGGGATTATTGAAGAAATCCATCATCTTGTCGAAGCTCCCCTGCCCCCCGATCAGGTGATGAATCACCCAGATATGCGTGAGCAGGTAGAGAATCAGCGCGAGACCGGCGAGACGGTGGAGGATCCACGCCGCCGTCCCGAGATGAATCCGGTACCTCTGAAGTGCCCTCATCGAATCCCTCCCCGGACTGAGAATCCCACGGACTCCCGCAGGGTTCGCCCGACACATGATGAATCAGGTAAAGCTCAATTAGGGGGGAATATATCACGCGGGATTGATTCCAGTCAACCACAACCGAGGCTGCGACCGCCTGGTATGCCGTTCCCGGTCTGGGCTCGACGGCTGCCTACATGACGCGCTCCCTCTGGTATCAGACCACTGCGGTTCCCAGCCAGTACACGTATAGAGTGCTCCTGCTGACTCCGAGCGGCTCGGCAACCTATACGACCTCCACGACGTTCA
>DATCCP010000064.1:0-10111 GCA_036511215.1 Candidatus Krumholzibacteriaceae bacterium | reverse complement strand
GATCTGCAGCCTCGGGATACCCGTGGTTTCGGACGAGATATACCACGGCCTCGTGTACGGAGAGCGCGAGCACTCGGCCCTCGAATTCACGGAGAACGTATTCGTCCTCAACGGCTTCTCGAAGCTCTTCGCCATGACCGGCTGGAGGCTCGGCTACATCATCGGACCCGCCGGCTACATGCGCAGGCTGCAGATTCTCCAGCAGAACTTCTTCATCTCTCCGAATTCGTTCGTGCAGCGGGGAGGGATCGCGGCGCTCGCCGGGGAGCACCCGGAGATCGAAGAGATGAAACGGCAGTACGACGCACGTCGCCGCTACCTGTGCGAGGAGCTCCCGAGGCTCGGACTCAACTTCTCCGTCGAACCGAAGGGGGCGTTCTACTTCTTCGTGAATGCGAGCCACGTCGAGCCCGACTCCTACCGGCTCGCCTTCGATATTCTCGACAAGGCCGGGGTCGCCGTCGCGCCGGGAATCGACTTCGGCGAGCACGGAGAGGGGTACGTGAGGATCTCCTACGCGAATTCGCTCGAGGCGATCGTCGAGGGAATGAGGCGGCTCGCGTTCTATCTGGAACGGAGGATGCAATGAAATCAGGACGGCGCGCTCTCTGGTTGTTCGGGGGGGCGGTATGATGAAGAAACTCGTCGCGGTACTCGGCGCACTCACGATCCTGTCTCTCGCCCACGCCCCTGCCTCCTCATTCCCGCTCGGTCTTTCGGTCGTCGGCGGGATCGGCGCCGGATACTACGGCATGGAGGACCTGAACCGGCATCTCGGGCTGATCGCACAGTCGAAGCATATTACGCTCGATGGCATCACGGGAGGCGTGAACTTTCGCGTCGAGGGAAGGGTGTGGATACTGGACCAGCTCGCTCTCGCGGGAGGCTACGAGCATTTCTGGGGCGCGACCGACGCCGAGGGAACGTCGAGCTCCCTCTCGTACCGGGCTCCGTCCGACGCGTACACTGTGGGAGCGATCGTCGTGCTCCTCGACGTTCAGGACGTCGTGGACCTGTGTGTCGGCGTCAACGGGTGCTTCGCAAAATCGGTTTACGGCACAAACGAGCTCGTCGAGCGGCGGCTGTCGGAATTCAAGGGACAGAACGAGGGCTACGAGGTGTTCGGTGAGGCTCACACGAATTTCATCAACCCCATCGAGGTCGGATTCCAGCTCGGCTACCGCGGGCTCACGATTGACTCGTTCAAGGACAAGTACGGTCGCGAGGCGCACTTCGATTCGCTCGTGAAGATGCAGCTCGATTACAGCGGCGTCTTCTTCTATCTCACGACCGCGATCCGGATATAGCGCCCCAGCGAAAAAAGGAAGGGGAGGCTTTCGCCTCCCCCGGGGGTCTCACGGCGGTGATCCCGCCGCCCTGACACGAATATCGCGCCTGATATGACCGTTAGTCCTTCTTTTCGATCCGAACCTCGACCTTGCACTTCTCCTGCTTCGCGGCGCCCCCCTTCATGCAACCTGTCTCTTTGCAGCCGCCCTTCATGGCGCTCATGCCGCCCTTGTGCATCATGCAGCCACCCATGCCGCCGCAGCAGGACCCTTTTCCGTAGGGACGGAACATCATGCGGTGCCAGTTGCCGGACTTGTTCGAGCAGCACGCGCCGCCTTTCTGCATCATCATGCAGCCGCCCTTCATCTCGCCCATGCCGCCCCCCGCGCCCATGCCGCTTTTCTGCATCATCGTGCAGCCGCCCTTCTCCTCACCCATGCCGGGCCTCCGCATCATCATCATTCCGGGTGCTTCGCCGGATTCCTCGCCGGTTTCTTCGCCGGCCTCCCCGCCCCGTATCCGCATCGTGCGCATATTCATCATGCCGCCCCGCTCACCCATACCCCGCATCGGGCGGCGCATGATCGTTACGTCTCGTTCCTCATCGGCGCCCGCCATCCCCGGCTCATCCATCATGGCAGCGTGCTCACGCATTTGGCCGCGCATGAGCGAGCGCCACTCGGGACCGAGGAATTTCCGCATGGCGAGCAAATTCTCGATCGCGGTGAGCTGTATCTTCTCTCGCGTCTCCGACAGCCTCTTCACCAGGCCCTGGATCTCATCCATGCTGGGCTCGGGCTTCATCATCTCTTTCCCGAGCATGATCGCGACCTTCTCCCGCTCGGCCCTGAGATCGACCATTTTCAAGCGGAGATCCATGCGCATCTCCTTGATCTTCGCCTTCTGCTCGTCGGAGAGCTTCATCTCTTTCTGGCTCGACGCCTTTCCCTTCTCGCGCGCCGCCTTATCCTGGGCGACGAGCATCGAGGCGCTCAGGAACACCATCAGCACGAGCGCCGCACCGAGAGTCAGGACTTTCTTCATCTTCCGACCTCGCTTTCCTTTCTCCCCTCACCGGGGACATTTCAAGACGCTGCTGTCGAACGGCATACACCTGCACCGTATCACATGCATGAACCTCTCTCGCTCCTTCGGCTCGAGCATCGAGTTCGCGCCGAGGAGCCTCGCGATGAGCTTCTTTTCGAGCTGCCCCTGGATCCCAGAAATCTCGTCGGCCTTACGCATAATCGCCTTCTCATCGGGCTTCGGAGCGCCGATGAGCTCGATGAGCTCCCCGCGCGAGCGCTGCAGGTTCACGCGGAGATCCCGTATCCCCGAGGACGAGTCCGCCATGATGTGAGAGAATCGAACCGCTCTCTCGTCCGGTATCCCGATCTGACGCGCGAAATGGCTCGCCCGCCCCCTGAGCATGTCCCCCGGCGGACCTCCGGACGGCGGGCCGAAGCCCTCCGGAACCGGCCTGCGCGCAAAACCGTACGCGAAGGCGCCGACCACGGCGACATTGAACGCGAGGGAAAGTATGAGGGCTATCTTCAGACTATCTCTGCCCATTCGCTTCCCCTTCATTCGAAGCCATCAGGATGTCGCTCAACGATCCCGGCGGGAACTCGTCGAGATACTTGGGCTCGAGAACATCCGCGCGGCTCTCGACGCTCTTCGGCGCATAGCTCTCGCGAATGAGCCCGCCGATCCATACGCCGAGCACGGCGGCCGCAGCCGCAGCTGCAGGCACCGCGAACCGAAGCCACCCTCGCATCCGCCCCGTCCCCGTGCGAGCCTCGACGGCCGCCATGATCGACGGTACCATTGACCGCGGGGGATCAACATCCGTCGCGGAGCGGTGAATCGCGAGCCCCGAGAGCGACACCTCTGCGAATCTGCGGCATCTCGCGCAGGAGTCAAGATGCCGGTCAAGCGCGCCGCATTCGGCGTTCTCGATCGCTCCGTCAATCCTTCGGGATACCATTTTGCGGAATTCCCGGCATTCCATTCCCGGCTCCTCCTCTCATCTGTTTATAACGCGCGAAACGGGAAAAACTTGCGCGCCCGCGCCCGAAAATCAAAAGATTTCACGCAACGCTATGGAACACAATACGTTACAACTCATTTCCATCCTTCTCATATCTATCCATTTCCTCCGCCATTCTCTCCCGCGCCCTGAAGAGAATCGATTCGACGGCCGAAACGCTCTTGCCCATGGCCCCGGCTATCTCTTCGTATGAGAGCTCGCGCGCGATCCTGAGCTCGAGCGCAATGCGCCACTCGTGCGGGAGTCTCGCGAGCGCCGCCTCGTACGCGCGGCGTATCTCGCGAGAGTCGACGGATGCGGCGGGATCGTCCTCGCTCCGGCCGGAGGCGACGTCGAATCCGCTCTCGATCATCGCGTCGATCGAGACCGCGGCTCTGAGCTTCCGCTTTCTCAGGTGGCTCATGGCGAGGTTTGTCGCAATCCGGTAGAAATAGGCCCTGAACGGCGCCTCGGGGCGATACCGCCCCGCAGCGCGAAACAGGGCGACGAAGAGCTCCTGCGTCAGATCCTCGGCGTCCTCCGGGATCCACGTGAGGCGGAGAAAGAAATTGTAGGCCGCCTTCTCATTGCGCTCCACGAGGACGCGGAAGGCATCCGTATCGCCTCCCGCGACGCGCTGCATCAGATCAGCATCAGCGTCCATGAAGCGCTACCCGATCTCCAGGGTTTCCGCGATCTCGAATGCGCCCGCGCCGGTTCTCCGGACACGGGCCGCCGCGATCTCCGGGTCGTGCTCGAAGAAGAGGATCCAGCCCTCGTCGGCGGCCCGCGCGAGCATCTGCTTTTTCTCTTCGAGGGTCTTGAGGGGGAAATGATCGTACGCCATGATGTACGGCAGGTTGACGTGCGAGGCGAGCGGGATGAGATCGCCGCAGTAGAGCACGCTGCCTCCCGAGGTCGATACGAGGATCACCTGGTGTCCGGGGGTGTGCCCGTCGGTCGGGATGAGCGTGACGCCGGGGTATATTTCGACGACGCCGTCGGCGAGCCTCAGGAGCCCCGCCCGTTCGATCGGCAGAAGATATTCGGGGAAGAAGCTCGCGCGGTCCTTCTCGTTCGAGTTCAGCGCCGCTTCCCACTGTCTGCGCTGGATGTGGTGAATCGCCCGCGGCAGCGCAACCTTGATCCCGCCGTCGGCATCGCGATAGCAGAATCCGCTCGCGTGATCGAAATGGAGATGCGTCGCCGCGGCGTCGGTGACCGCGTCCGGATCGATCCCCTTGTTCTCGAGCGCCGCGCGGAGCCCCTGCGTACTGATCACGTAATTGCGAATCATCTTCTGATCGAAGTTCGCGCTCGCGCCGCTGTCGATGAGGAGCCGCCGGCCCCCGCCATCGACGTAGAGGGCACGCATCGCCATCGCGATCCGGTTGTTCCCGTCGGCCGGATTTGTCCGGTTCCACAGAACCTTCGGCACGACGCCGAACATCGCGCCTCCGTCGAGCCTGAAGGTTCCGGTTTCAACCGCCGTGAGATCGAAGTTCCCAAGTCTCATCGCTCATCCTCAGCGCCGCACGATGCGGCCATGCGCCGTGTGCGCCTCGGCCGCGGCGCTCATGTCGGCGGGCAGATCGAGCTCGATGCTCCCGTTCACGGTGCGCACCGAGATCGACGTCCCCCGGGGCACCATGACGTGGTAGCGGACGCGTATCGAGGGACGATCTCCCGTGAAGGGTTCGAGAAACGCGACTTCCCGCACACGCGGGAGCCTCGTTGCGATCGCGACGCGCGCAGAATCGCTCTCCGATGCGATATCGATGCCCTCATAGAGCTCACGCGCCATCGACTTGCCCGGCGCCTTCACCATGATCTCCGCCGTGACATCGATCGAGCGTGCATCCCACACTTCGACCGTGATATTGCCGTTCACGTTCTCGAGCTCGAACCGCGGCTTCTCCCCGACGGCGAAGCTCCTGCTCCAGGTTTCGGTGAGCCGGACGGCGCCGGCCGCGGCCGACAGAAGCAGAATTGTCGCCGCCGCCAAGGCGAAAAACGCTCCCGTTTTCATAGTGGCAGCCCTCCTTGCGGTGAAGACTCGCGCGAGATGTCATTATACGGCGGACGAGCAGTTCCGTCAAAACGAGTTTTCCCGCGAGGAGGCGGCGCCCGGCCTGAAGGCCTTGATCGCCGTTTCAAGCTCCGGGATGATCTTGAGCGTTTCGATGTACCCCTGCTCGAGGATATCCGAAGCCTTATGGAGCTCGAGGGGACCGAAGCGCCTCAGGTCGGGTCGAATCATGAAATCGGCACGGCGCTCGGAGGCCGCCGCGTTTTGCTGTGCGATGAAATTCGCGGTCTGGAGCGTCATCTCGATGAGATTGCGCGGTTTTCTCCTCGGTCCCTTCTCGAAACCGAGATTGACGCCGATCTTGAACATCCTGCCGAGCGACGAAAGGGCGGCGACGGGAACGTATTCGGAAAATCCCCCGTCGATGAAGATGTGTCCCGCCGTTTCGACCGGCGTATAGAGCTCCGGTATGCTGCTGCTCGCCTGGCAGGCAATGGAGACCTTGCCCCTCGTCAAGACTGCGCCTTTACCGGTCGTGAGATCGGAGACGACGATCGCCACGGGAATCGCAAGGTCATCGATCTCGATGTCCCCTATCTCGTCGATGACGAACGTTCGTATCTTGTCGCTCGAGAGCAGCCCGAGACGCGGAATCGTAAACCCGGCTATATTCTTCCAGTGGATGCCGCCGGCGAGCGCCTCGATCTCTTCGATGCTCTTCCCCGCCGCATAGAACGCGGCGACGAGCGAGCCGCCGCTCGTGCCGGCGAGATAGTCGATGGGGATCCCGTTTTCGATGAGGGCCTTGAGCACCCCGATGTGGGCGACGCTCTTCGCCGTCCCGCCGCTCAATGCGAGGCCTACTTTGACCCGTTTCACCGCTTCCGCTCCCGGGGCAGGTTTCACGCGACGGGAGACTTGAGCCTCGTGAGCCTCTCCCGGACGAAGTCTGTCGTTCGGGGATCGACCGCCGCCATCCTTTCGTACACCTCGGCGGCCCGGTCGTGCAACTTCATTTTTTCGCAGGCGAGACCGAGATTCCGGTAGTACATGGCGTTGCCCGACTCGCACTCGATCGCCTTCGTGAAATAGACGAGCGCCTCGTCGAATTTGTTCGATTGTGCCAGGTGGCACCCGAGGGCGTTGAACGCGAATCCCGAGCTCTCCCCCCGCTCCATGACGTTCGCGAAGTGCCTGTCGGCCTCCTCGAGCGAGCCGAGCTTGTCCAGAACGATCCCGATGTTCACTTCGAGTTGCGCGTCGCGCGGCTTGAGGCGGAGCGCCTCGCGGAACGCCGCGAGCGCGTCATCGAACCGCTCGTTCCGCTCATGGATGCAGCCGAGGCAGCTGAGAACGTCGGTGTGGGCCGGGTCCGCGGCGAGAACACGCTGGTAGAGAGAAACGGCGCGCTCGTCGTCCCCGCGGAGCTCCGCGATCTTGCCGGCGAGATAGAAGATGTCCTCCCGCTCGGAAAAGGCCTCGCACGCGCGCCGGACGACGACGTCCGCCTCGTCAAGAAGGTGCATCCGCGTGTAGAGCTGAATCGCCTTGAGGTAGACCTTGAACGGGGTGTCGGGAAGGAAGCGCATCGTTTCGAGAATGCGCGCGGCTCCCGCATCGTCGTTCATCCGGTGCCGCAGATCTGCGTGGATCGTATGGGAATGCGCCGCAAACGGATCGAGCGCGAGTGACTGTGCGACGTACTCGAGTCCCTTCTCGATGTCGCCCGTGAGGGCGCACGCCGCGGCCGCGTTGCGGAGGACGTCGGAATTGTCCTTTTCGAGCCCGATCGAGCGCTCGAAATGAAGAAGCGCCTCGGCGGGCTCGTTCATTTCAAAGAGGGCGACGCCCATGTTGTTGCAGAGTTCGGAATGACACCGGCCCGCGAGCCGCATACCCGAGCGGAAGGCCGCCAGTGCCTCTTCCCGGTTTCCGTTTCTCAGGTGGGCGAGCCCCGCGATATTGAGAAACTCCCATCGCTCCGGCCCGAGCTCGAGCGCGATATCGGCGTGAGAGAGAGCCGCATCGTTCTTCCCGAGGTCGAGGAGCTGCACCGCAATCTCGTAGAGATAGGCGGGATTGCCGGGGCAGGGCCCGACGCCGTCGCGTTCGAGCGCGCACCAGGCGAGGGTTTTTCGATACACGCGATTCGATTGCCCGAGCCTCCCGTAGTGATGGATGACGATGCCGCTCTCGCGTACCGGGATGTCGGCCTCGATGAGCGATTCCTCGACGTTCTCGTGAATCTCGCAGGAGTAGCGGACGGCGCCGCTGTTCGGGAAGAGCCGGATCTGGCGATCGGCGAAGTACGCCGTGCATCCCCTCGTTTTCGGGTCCTCGGCGGACACGGGCTCGAGACCCGGGATCTTCGAGGACTGCGTGTACGTGCGCTGCTCGAAGACGAACGCGACATTCGAATCGCCCCGCACGAAGCGCCGGATCGTTTCGTGGTCGGCGCGCGCGACCTCCTCGTCGGCGTCGAGCACGAGGATCCATTCCTTTGTCGCCTTGGCGAGGGCGAGGCTGCGGGCCTCGCTGAAATCGTTGTTCCAGGAGGTTTCGTACACCTTTGCGCCGAGCCTCCTGGCCTCCGGGATCGTGCCGTCCGTCGAACCTGTATCGACAACTATCATCTCATCGGCCAGATCCTTGACACTGCCGAGAGCACTCCCAAGGTGCGCCTCTTCGTCCCGGACGATCATGCAGACGCTGATCGAGCCCCTTCGCATGGCCTTAAGTTCTTCCATATCAATGACTTGTGCTTTCTCCGTCCGTGGCATTTCGAGCGTTCTTCCGCTTGAGACCAGATACGGCGGCATTTCCGCCTAACTCGCGGTAAATCAAGAGCTATGCCATCAGCAGCAAAGAATACGATCAGAGAATCCCGGATTCGCTCACCTCGCACTTCTTGCCGTACGCCGACGCAGCACGTATAATGGTCTCGCGTTCAGAGTCACGCCCAACAATGGTCCGTTTCGCGGCTCCGGCGTCCCTGCCGAAAAGAGAGGACTCCCGATGAAGGTGGCCATCATCAGCGATACGCACGATCATCTCGAGAATATCGAGCGGGCGATCGCCGAGATCAATACGCTCGGCGTCGGGGCGCTCTTCCATTGCGGAGACATCGTTTCGCCCTTCGTTATCGACCGGCTCGCGAAGTTCAACGGGCCCGTCCACGTCGTCTTCGGCAACAACGAGGGGGACCGTTACATGATCGCGAACGTCGCGGCGAAGAAGTTCCCGAACGTGAAGCTCTACGGCGAGGTGGGGTTCGTCGAGACGGACAGCGGCGAGGTCGCGTTCACGCACAGGCCCGAGTTCGCCCGTGGGCTCGCGTGCACGCAGAAATACGTCGCCGTGTTCAACGGTCACACGCACCGTATGGAGATCGAGCAGGTCGGAAGGACGTGGCTCATCAATCCCGGCGAGCTCATGGGGCTTCTCGAGCCGCCCGGCTGGATCGTCTTCGATCTCGCGACGGGGGACGAAAGACACTATACGCTGAAGTGACGGGGCACGCGTCTTTGCCCGCCCACGCTCAGCCCTTCAAGGGAAAATCGATGCCGGGCCTCGTGCGCGAGAGAAAATCGAGCGCATCGCCAATGGACGGAATCCCGGAGCGTCCCCCGAGCTTCGCGCACTTGAGCGCGGCGACCGCATTCGCGAAGGTGCACGCCCTAAGGGTGTCCCATCCCTGGAGCACGGCAAAGAGATAGGCGCCGTGGAAGACGTCCCCCGCGCCGGTCGTATCGACGGCGTTCACCGGGAAGCCGGCGACTTCGACGGGCCCCGCGCCCGAGAGGAAGGCGCACCCACGCTCGCCGAGCGTCACGACCGACGCCTTCGGCCCGAACGATCGAAGGACCTCGAGCGACCTCAGGAGACTCGCGCCCCCCGATATTTGCTCGGCGAAAAGCTCGCTCGCGACGATGTAATCGCAATACGGGAGAAGCTCGCGGACCCCGTCTCGAAGGGACCCCGCGTCGATGAGCACGAGGGTCCCGCGCGAGCGCGCCGCCCGTGCCGCAACCAGCGCCGCCTCGGGCTCGAGGTCGTCGATGAGGAGCCCGCGCGCCGAAGTGATGAGGTCGAGGTTCACTTCCTGCGCCGCGAGGTGCGATGCGCTCCCCCGCGTCCAGACGATCGTCCTGGCCGCCGTTCTCGCGTCGACCATTATGAAGGCGTACTGCGACGTCGCCCCGCGCTCGACGACGACGGAAGAGACGTCGACGCCCTCCCCACGCAGCTCCTCGAGCATTCGCGCGCCAAAGCCGTCGTCGCCGACCTTGCCGATGTATGAAGCGGTGAGCCCGAGACGCCTCAGGGTGACCATCGCCGTCGCCGTGGGGCCTCCTCCCTGGATCGCGAATTCCCTCATCTCGAGCTTCGTGTTCTCGAGTGGCAGGTGAGGCACGACGCCGAGATGGTCGAGCGCCGTATACCCGACGCCGACGACATCGAACCGGTTTTCCCCGATCATACCGCGGCTCCTTTCCCGTTGACGCGCACGATGCTACCGGAAGCGGAGCACTCGGGCAACGGGAAATCCGGCCTCCGCGGCAACAACCCTTGCATCACGACGCGCGTGGCGCTACACTAGAAGCCCTGCCACGTGCAAAGGAGGCGCAGATGAAACGCGCGGCGTTCGTCATCGCGGTGCTCATGCTGATGAGTTGTGCCGTTTCGGCGAAAGGGATTTCGTACGGCTTCAAGGCGGGTCTCTATACGGCCAATACGACCGAGATCCCCGCGGGCTGGAGCAA
>DATCCP010000063.1:0-2686 GCA_036511215.1 Candidatus Krumholzibacteriaceae bacterium | reverse complement strand
TTTCCTATGTTGCCGTGGATCTTGTTGAGTAGCTCGAGCTCGACGTTTCTGCGCGCGACTTCCTTCTGCGTCTGAACGAGATCGGTGACTTCCCTCAGGATCGCCACGGCGACCGGAGGATCGATTGTGCGAATGAGGTTGCCCGAGAGATGGACGTCGTGATACATGCCGTCCCTGCGAACCGTCCCGAATTGATACGAGTAGAAACCTCGCTTCATCAATTGCTCGTTGAACCTGTCGAGAATCGGGACGATCTCCGGACGCTCATAGTCCCGGACGTTCTTCCCCTGGAGTTCCAGATTCTCGTCCAACGCGTGTATTCTCAGCCAGGCCTTGTTATGATAGTAAACCGTTCCATCAAGGCTCCCGAGAATGATGCCCTCGTCCGAGTAGTCGAGGGCCTTCAATATTATTTCATTCAGATTCTTCGGCAGTTTTTTCACTGTCCCTCTCTGTTGTAGCCGTGCCTTCGATGCCATCCAATCCCCTCCTGTGATAACGTCGTCGTAACGCGAGAAGTTGAGTCTTGTCCCCAGTGCGACCGGGGCCTATTATACCCGACAGGGAGAAATGGAGGAAACGTGAAAATAGCGTTCGCCCGGGTGCGGCTCGAGCTCAAGCACACCTTCCGCATCGCACGGAGCGCCGATGAGGCGAGGGAATCGGTGCTCGTGCGCATCGAGGACGGCGGCCTCGAGGGCTTCGGCGAGGCCGCGCCGTCCGCACGGTACGGCCAGAGCGCCGAATCCGCCGCTCGAGCGCTCGCGAAGATCGATGGAGCGATCCTCGAGCCGGCCGGACATCTCGAGGATGCGCTCGCGCGGGCGGCGGAACAGCTCGGCGACGAGAAGGCCACACTCGCCGCGATCGACATCGCCCTCCACGATCTTCTCGGGAAGCGCCTCGGGGCGCCGCTGTACTCGATTTTCGGCCTCGACCCGGGAAAGACACCCGTCACCTCATACACGATCGGAATCGACTCGCCGGAGATCATCGCGGAGAAAATCCGCGAGGCGGAGGAATTCCCCGTTCTCAAGATCAAGATGGGGCTCGAAAACGACCGCGAGATCATGGAGACGGTCCGCGGCCTCACCGGCCGTCCCGTGCGCATCGACGCAAACGAGGGATGGACGAGGGAGGAGGCGCTCGAGAAGATGCGCTGGCTCGAGGGGCAGAACGTCGAGTTTGTCGAGCAGCCGCTTCCCGCCGCCGATCTCGATGGTGTCCGCTGGCTCGCCGGACGCACGTCGCTCCCCATATTCGCCGACGAGAGCGTCCATGTCGCGGGCGATATACCGAAGCTCGCGGGCGCCTTTCACGGGATCAACATCAAGCTCATGAAATGCGGCGGCGTGCGGGAAGCGCTCCGGATGATTCACACGGCGCGCGCGTGCGGGATGAAGATCATGCTCGGCTGCATGATCGAAAGCTCCGTCGGGATCACCGCGGCCGCGCAGCTCGCGCCCCTTGTCGACTACGCCGACCTCGACGGCAATATTCTCATACGGAACGACCCCGCGGCGGGAGTGACCGTGCGACGGGGAAAGCTCGTGCTCCCCGAAGGCCCCGGGCTCGGCGTGACGATCCTGGAGGGAGCGACATTGGACGCGCTCAGGCGCCCCTCCGGGCCAGACCCGCCTCGCGTATCAGGCCCTCCGCGCGAGCGGTGAGAGCCGCCGAGGGCTCGATCATTCTCGTGACGTTCGGCCTCGCGAAGTACAGAACGATCCCTCCCGAGCATTTCATGCCGAGCCTCTCGAGGGCGAGCGCATAGACCGCCTCCTGCGGCCCGTACGCGGCGAGCCGCTCTTCCACGCCGGACGGCGCCACGTCGTCGGTTTTGTAGTCGACGAGCGTCCAGGCGCCGTTGTCCTCGAAGAGAAGATCGATCCTCCCCTCGATGAAATCCCCTTCCCACGGCAGCGTGAACGGAGCCTCGCGGTAGGAGCGGGAAGAGCGCGCGGCCCGCTTGATGAGATCGGACCCGAGCACGGCCGCGGCGATCCGCTCGAGCTCGGCCGCCTCATCCTCGATCCCGAGTCCCGCAGCGACCGACCGCACGAGGCCGGCCGGCGGCCGCGCGAGCGAGAAATCGGCGAGCTCCATGATCCGGTGAAACGCCTGTCCGAAGAGGAGAAGCCTCTCGCGTGCGGAGCGGTCCAGAGCCCCGTCCGCACGGGACGCCCCGGGGGCGGCGCCCGGAGCATCCGCTCCGGGCCATTCGAGGCCCGGGCCGGATGCAGCAGCCTCCTCGCCGATCCTCGAGGGAGCGAGCACGAGCGGCGCCCTCTTCGCCCGTTCGAGGAGACTCTTGCGCGTCTCGAGCCATCCGGCGCGCTCGGCGGCCGAGCGCGTCTTCTCGGCGTTCGACGGCTCCGCGAACCTCACGAAGGGCCGGGACTTGCCGCGCAGCGGCGGAAGGGCCGAGAGGCTTACGCGGGCGACGCGCTCCGAGTCGAGGCGGCCCTTGATGAGATCGAAGTAGGTTCCCCCGTCCGGCATCCGGGGCACAACGAGCATATCTCCCGCGCGGGTCGCGGCGACGTAGAGGAGCCGCACCGTCTCCGCCGCATCCCGTTCCTTTTCGGCCTCGGCGAGGGCGGCGTGGTCGCTCGTCTCGAGGAGACCGAGCTTGAAGGCGACGTGGACGCCCCTGTCGACGATGATGCGGGATGAATGCCTCCTC
>DATCCP010000062.1:0-9625 GCA_036511215.1 Candidatus Krumholzibacteriaceae bacterium | reverse complement strand
GCTTTCCCTCGTGTGTTTCGCGGCGTCCGGCGCCCGAGGCGAGGCGAAGATGCCGGGTCCGCTTTTCGTCGGCGTGCAGGCGGGGTACTCGCCCGGGAACATCGGAGCCTTCTCGGGGTCGTTATGCACGAAGAAGGAGCTCTTGTCCGAAGGGTACGTCGGCGTGCGGCTCCTCCGGCATCTCGCGGTTCGGATGATGCTCGTCCACCACGACGACTTCGATGTCGTCTGCGCCGAGACTCCGCCCGCGTTGCCGATTCCGCAGAGCGGACCGTATACCGCGCGCCGCATTGAATTCGGAAACGACATCGAGAGATACCCGTACTACTCCTCCGAACTGGATCTCGTGCGGGAGCCCGTTTCTTTTCGCTCGATGGTGTCCCTCCGGCTGCTTGCGGGATACGGCTGGATATGGACGAAAGACATTTCCTTCTGGTCCGCGGGCGCGGGGCTCGCCGTCGGGGACGAACGCGTCAGGATCGTCTTCGATATCAAGGGATCCTGGTTCAAAGTGCCGTACGACAGGGTCACGTATCATTACCAGGACGGTGTTCTCGTCGACAAGCACGCGGTCTCTCAGCATACGAACGAGCATCCGCTCGCGGTCGTCGCCGGCGTGGAATTCGGCATCCCCTGGCTCAAGTGAGGAGGTCGCATCGTGATCAGGGAAATAACGGCCCAGATGCTCGACACCGAGAGCTTCATAAAGGACAAGGTCGCCGAGATCAAGACGGCGGTCGGCACAGGCACGGCGATCAACGCGCTTTCGGGGGGCGTCGATTCTTCGACGGTCACGATGCTCGCTCACCGCGCTCTCGGAAAGCAGCTCAGGACGGTCTTCGTCGAGAACGGGCTCATGCGCGAGGGGGAGCACGAGCGCGTCGTGAGGCTCTTCAGGAAGCTCGGTGTCCCGGTCGAGGTCATCGACGCGCGGAACGATTTTTTCGAGGCGCTGAAGGGAATTGCCGACCCCGAGCAAAAGCGAGAGGCCGTCGCGCAAACGTTCTACAAGAAGGTGTTCGGGCGCATCGTCAAGGAGAGTGGGGCCGGGTACCTCCTCCAGGGAACGATCCTGACGGACGTCGACGAGACCGTGGCGGGTATCAAGCGGCAGCACAACGTCTTCGCGCAGCTCGGCATCGACCCCGAGGCCGCGTTCGGCTACCGCATTCTCGAACCCCTCATTCAGCTTCGCAAGGACGCCGTGCGGCTGCTGGCGAGGGCGCTCGGGCTTCCGACCGAGCTCACCGAACGCATCCCGTTCCCCGGCCCGGCGCTCGCCGCGCGCGTGATAGGCGAGGCCACACCCGAGCGGATCGCGATCGTCCGCAAGGCGACGGCGATCGTCGAGCGCATGCTCACGGGCACGAAGGCATTTCAGTATCTCGCGATTCTCCACGAGGACCGCGTGACCGGCATACGCGACGGCAGGCGCGACTTCGGTCTTCAGATCGAGCTGCGCTCGTGGGATTCGGTCGACGCGCGGACCGCGACCCCGACGAGGCTGTCCTTCGATACGCTCGAGAAGATCGCCCACGAGATCGTCGCCGAAGTGCCCGGCGTCGTGAGCGTCACGTACAACATCGCGCCGAAACCCCCCTCGACGATCGAAGCGGTCTGAGATCGGACATTTCAACCCGCGATTTCTCCTGCCGCCTAACGCGTTGTGCGATTGACCGTTTCTTTTCAATGTGTTAGCTTTGGATAGCTTTTTACGCATCTGTCTGTAGAAAAGGAGCGGTTGTGCCCGAGCTGGAAAAGGTATACGCGCCGGCCCAGATAGAGAAGAAATGGACGCGCCTCTGGCGGGAGCGTGCGGCCTTCGCGCCGGATGCCGCGGCGCCGGAGCCGCCATTCACGATCATCCTTCCTCCGCCGAATATCACGGGGTCCTTGACCGTGGGGCACGCGCTCGGGACGACCGTGCAGGATCTCCTCTGCCGCTGGAAGCGGATGAGGGGGCTGAACGTGCTGTGGCTCGCGGGGATGGACCACGCGGGGATCGCGACGCAGAAGGTCGTCGAACGCTCGCTTCTCGAGCAGGGGACAACGAAAGACGAGCTCGGCCGCGAGAAATTCCTCGAAGAGTGCTGGAAGTGGAAGAACAAGTATCATGACCGAATCGTCGAGCAGCTCGATTCCCTCGGCGCCTCGCTCGACTGGTCGCGCGAGACCTTCACGCTCGACCCGGGCGTCTCGCGGGCGGTTCGGGAGGTCTTTGTCCGGCTCTACAACAAGGGGCTCATCTATCGAGACCGATATATCGTGAACTGGTGCCCCTCCTGCACAACAGCGATCTCGGACGAAGAGGTCGATTTCGTCGAGACGCACGGGAAGCTCTACTACATCGCGTATCCGTTCGCCGAGGGCGGCGGCGAGATCGTCGTCGGTACGACGCGTCCCGAAACGATGCTCGGGGACGTCGCCGTCGCGATGAACCCGGCCGACAAGCGCTCGAAGGCGCTCAAGGGGAAAATGCTCGAGCTCCCGCTCACGGGAAGAAAGATCCCGATCATCTTCGACGAGGCGGTCGATCCCGCCTTCGGCACCGGGTGCCTCAAGGTCACGCCCGGACACGACGCGACGGACTTCATGATCGGCTTGAGAAACAAGCTCGACGCCGTCATTGTCATCGACCGCGAAGGGAAGATGAACGCGGAAGCGGGACGCTTCGCGGGTCTCGACCGGCTCGAGGCGCGCGCCCAGGTGCTCGCCGCCCTCGAGGAGCGGGGGCTCCTGAGGAAGATCGACGACTACGACCATTCGATCGGGCATCACGACCGCTGCGGCACGGCGATCGAGCCCTACATCTCGCGGCAGTGGTTCCTGCGAATGAAGACGCTCGCCGCGCCGGGCATCGAGGTCGCCAAAAGCGGCGAGGTCGGCTTCACGCCCGAGCGCTGGGGCAACATCTATCTCTCATGGATGGAGAATATCAGGGATTGGTGCATCTCGCGCCAGCTCTGGTGGGGTCACCGGATTCCCGTCTGGTACTGCGGCGACTGCGAAGAGATGATCGCGGCGGTCGAGGAGCCGAAGACCTGTCCGAAATGCAAGGGATCGCGGCTCGCGCAGGACGAGGACATCCTCGACACGTGGTTCTCCTCATGGCTGTGGACCTTCTCGCCGATGGGTTGGCCCGAACGGACGAAGGATCTTGAGACCTTCCATCCGACGAGCGTTCTCGTCACCGGCGGCGACATCATATTCTTCTGGGTCGCGCGGATGATCATGGCTTCCCTCGAGTTCATGGGGGAGATTCCGTTTTCGACCGTCTACATCACGGGTATCGTTCGCGACACGAAGGGACGCAAGATGAGCAAGTCCCTCGGCAACTCCCCCGATCCGATCGATATCATCGAGCGCTCGGGCGCGGACGCCTTCAGATTCACGCTCATGATGCTCTCCCCGCCGGGGCAGGACATCATGTTCGACGAACCGAGGGTCGACGTCGGGAAGCACTTCGCGAACAAGATTTGGAACGCCGCCCGGTTCGTACTCGGCCAGGAGCAGGACGAAGCGTGCGCGGCAGGGGACGTTGCCGAGAGCCCAGTCGCCGGGTCCCCGGCTCTCGAGCCGGCGGCGGAGCTGCACGAGTCGATTTTCGGCAGCGCGGTGGGTGGTGAGCCGGCTTTCGGCTGGGAGGACCGTTGGATTGTGAGCCGTCTGTGCCGGAAGGCCCGGGAGCTCGAGGAATACATCGACACATATCGGTTCGACGAGGCCTCGCGAACGCTCTACGATTTTTTCTGGCACGAGTACTGCGATTGGTACCTCGAGCTTTCGAAGGCGGCTTCCCGCGAGGGGGGAACGCGCGCGCGAGGCGCCTCCGCCACGGCGCGCACGGTGCTCGCGGCCTCGATGATTCTCCTCCACCCGACGATGCCGTTCATCACGGAGGAGATCTGGAGCATGCTCGCGCCGCGGAGGGGACTGCTGGCGGCCTACCGGTTCCCGGGGATTCCGGAGCGCTGTCTGGACGCGGCACTCGAGGCGGACGTTGAATTCTTCAGGGAGATTGTCACGGCAATCCGGAATCTCCGGCAGAGCTTCGCTATTCCGCCGGGGAGGCTCGTGAGCGCAACTATCAACTGCGAGGCGGGGCGTGCTCTGCCCGGCCGGCTCGAGCGTTTCCGCGATCAGATTCGGCTTCTCGCGAAGGTGGACGATCTCACGGTCGGCGAGGGCGCCGCGAAGCCTTCCGGATCGGCCGCGGCGGGGCTCTCATCCGTCGAGATCTACCTTCCGCTCAAGGGCGTCGTCGATATCGACGCCGAGCGGAGGCGCCTCGGGAAGGATCTCGAGAAACTCGAGCGCGAATGCGTGAAGGTCGAGGGGCGCCTCAAGGACCCGCGATTCGTGGAAAAGGCGCCGCCGGAGGTTGTCGAACAGGAGAGAAACCGCTACAATGAAATGTCGGACAAGAAGCGGCGAATAGCTCGAATCCTGGAGGACCTCGAGTGAACGAAGAACGAGACGAACAGGGCGATCCATCCGGCGCCGCGCCGGAGGAGGGGGCGGGCGCGACGCCCGGCGCCACGCCGCCCGAGCGGCCGCTCGAGAGCGCGGCTCCGGCGGAGGTGCCTCCCGGCGCGGAGCAGCCGGCAGCGGACAGATCGGTCTTCCTCAAGGGGGAGGAGACCGTTGGGGAGATTCTCGTCGCCGCGCGCGAGCGCATGGGGCAGACGCTCGAATTCATGAGCCAGGAGACGAAGATTCCCAAGCAGATGCTCCAGTACCTCGAGACCGACAACTACGAGGCGCTGCCCGCGAAGGTTTACTCGAAGAGCTTTCTGCGCACGTACGCTCTCGCGCTCGATCTCGACGTGCAGCACATCCTGAACAAGTACGAGGTTCAGACGGGGCAGACCCACCGGAGCAAGGGAGACCACTGGGAGATCGAGACGGAGGTTGTCGAGGAGAAGCTGCGGTCGCCGAATGTGCTTGCGCGATACGTGATCCCCACGGTCATCATCGTCCTCCTCGTCCTTCTCCTCGTCAAGCTCGCCGGGAGGAGGGAGGACAGGGCCTCCCCACCGAAGCAGGTGGATCTCAGGCAGGAGCTCCTCGAGAAAACGCCCGCGCAGACCGTGCCCGCGAAGCAGGAGGCGGAGCCGGCCGAGGCGCGTCCCGCGGTCGAGCCGATGGAGCTCTCGATCGCCGCGAACCCGACCGACAGCTGCTGGTTCGAGCTCATGACCATCTCGGTCGTCGAGCAGCAGCCGGAGACGACGATCAACCGTTTCACGCTGCCCCCCGGGAGATCGAGAACCTTCGAGGCGACGGAGGAGTTTTACTTCAAGAAGGTGGGAAACGCGGGGGGATTCGTGATGGAGCTCAACGGCTCGAAGCTTCCCACGCTCGGCAAAAAGGGCAGGGTCATCATGAATTACCGGATCACGCGCGATAACCTGCCGAAGACGAAGAAAGAGTAGCGGCGAGCGCGCGGGTACGCCATGTCCCTCTTCAAGCTCACGTCCCAGTACCGGCCGACCGGCGATCAGCCCGAGGCGATCGACGGCCTCGCGCGCGGGATCGAGGCGGGCCGGAAATTCCAGACGCTCCTCGGCGTCACGGGCTCCGGGAAGACATTCACGATAGCGAACGTCATCGCGCGAACGGGCATGAGCGCCCTCATCATCTCGCACAACAAAACGCTCGCGGCCCAGCTCTACGGCGAGATGAAGAGCCTCTTTCCGGAAAATGCGGTCGAGTACTTCATCAGCTATTACGACTACTACCAGCCCGAGGCCTTCATTCCCGCGACCGATACGTACATCGAGAAGGACGCGTCGATCAACGAGGATATCGACCGGCTGCGGCTCCACGCGACGGGCTCGCTCCTCACGCGGAAGGACGTGATCGTCGTGGCGAGCGTCTCATGCATTTACGGTCTCGGCTCGCCGGAGGAGTTCGGAAAGCTCAGCTTCAGCGTCTCGAGGGGGGAGCGCGTCGGCCGCGACGAGATCCTCCGGAGGCTCGTCCAGATCCGGTACTCCCGCAACGATATCGACTTCGTCCGCGGCGTCTTCAGGGTGCGCGGCGATACGATCGAGCTCTGGCCGGCCTACATGGAGGAGGCGATCCGCATCGAGCTCTTCGATGAGGCGGTCGACCGCATCTCGGTGATCCATCCGGTGTCGGGCGAGACGATCCGCCGCACCGACACGGCCGTCGTGTTCCCCTCGTCCCATTTCGTAACCTCGGGGGAGAACCTCGAGCGGGCGATCGAGAAGATAGAGAGGGAGCTCGTCGAGCGGCTCGCCGGGCTCAACGCCGAGGGGAAGCACTTCGAGGCGAAGCGCCTCGAGACGCGGACACGCTACGATATCGAGATGCTCCGGGAGATGGGCTACTGCCCCGGCATCGAGAACTACTCGCGGCATTTTTCCGAGCGGGGCCCCGGCGAACGCCCCGCGACGCTCATCGACTATTTCCGGGACGATTTCCTCGTCGTCATCGACGAGTCGCACGTGACGATCCCGCAGATCCGCGGGATGTACGAGGGTGACCGGAGCCGCAAGGCGACGCTCGTCGAGCACGGCTTCAGACTCCCCTCGGCGCTCGACAACCGGCCGCTCACCTATGACGAGTTCGAGAGCCTCGTTCCGCGGGTGATCTTCGTATCCGCCACCCCGGGGGAATTCGAGCTCGCGCGCTTGGAAGGGGAAGTGGTCGAGCAGATCGTCCGCCCGACCGGGCTCATCGATCCGGCGAGCGAAGTGCGCCCCGTGAAAGGTCAGATCGACGACCTCCTCGCCGAGATCCGGAGGCGCGTCGAGAGGCACGAACGCGTGCTTGTCACGACGCTCACGAAACGGATGTCGGAGGACCTCACCTCGTACCTGAGCGGCCTCGGGGTGCGCGTCCGTTACCTCCACAGCGACATCCACGCCCTTGAGCGCATCGAGATACTCCGCGATCTGCGGGTCGGCGAGTTCGACGTTCTCGTCGGGATCAACCTGCTCCGGGAGGGGCTCGACCTGCCCGAGGTCTCCCTCGTGGCGGTGCTCGACGCGGACAAGGAGGGGTTTCTCCGCTCGAAAACGGCCCTCATCCAGACCGCGGGGCGCGCCGCGCGACACATCGGGGGAACGGTTGTTTTCTACGCGGACACCGTGACGGGCTCCATGGCCCGCGCGATCGAGGAGACGAACCGGCGCCGCGAAAAGCAGCTCGAGTACAACCGGGAGCACCACATCACGCCTCGGTCGATCGTGAAGTCGGTCGAGGAGGTGATGCTCTCGACCTCGGTCGCCGACGTGAAGCGCAGTCGCGAGAAGGAGGAGGCGCTCACGGGGGAGCTTTTCGTGCCCGAGAGCTGGGACGATCCGGAGCTTCTGAAACGACTCGAGGGGGAGATGCGGAAGGAGGCCGAGGCGATGCACTTCGAGAAGGCAGCGAGCATCAGGGACCGAATTGAGGAGATCAAAATAAACATGGGCGGGAGGAAAAAGCGTGGAAGAAAAAGAAAAGTGGCTCGCTGATCTCGTCAAAGCGGCGCTCGCCGAGGACGCTGCGCGGAAGGACGAAACGACGCGTCTCCTCGTCGAAGCGGCTCGCCTCGGGGACGCATGTATACGGGCGAAGGACGCCGGAGTCATCTCGGGGCACCGCGCCGCCGAGGAGGTGTTCAGGACGCTCGACCCGTCGATCGCCTATTCCGCCGCGGCGCCGGACGGATCCCGCGTCCAGCGCGGCGCCGCCGTCGCGCGCGTCTACGGGCACGTTCGCGCGATACTCTCCGGCGAGAGAACCGCTCTCAATTTTCTCCAGCACCTCTCCGGCGTCGCCACGCTCGCCGCCGCGTTCGTCGAGAAGGTCAAGGGAACAGGAGTCGTTATCCTCGACACACGAAAAACGACCCCGGGCCTGCGCCTTCTCGAGAAGGCGGCAGTCGTCCACGGCGGCGCGCGAAATCACCGCGCGAGCCTCGCCGGGATGGTTCTCGTCAAGGAGAATCACATTGCGGCCGCGGGAGGTCTCACGGCGGCGCTCGAGAGGCTCGGGAGCCAGCGTCTCGCGCTCGCCGAGATCGAGGTCGGCTCACTCGACGAGCTCCGCATGCTTCGCGAGACGCCGCCGAAGCGGGTCATGCTCGACAATTTCGAGCCGGAAGCGGTCCGGGAAGCCGTCGCCGAGATCAAGGCTTGGTCCGTCGTGCCGGAGATCGAGGTCTCCGGAGGCGTCCATCTCGACACGGTGGCGCGCTATGCGATCGAGGGCGTCAATTTCATATCGATCGGAGCCATCACGAATCAGGCGACCGTTCTCGACATGAGCCTCGATCTCGAAGGAGTCGACCGGAAATGAAAAGGGACGCGCGCCCACGCGCTTTCCCGACGACGCCGGATCTTCACCCCGCGAGGATTCTCGGGCTGTGCGATACGAAGCATCTCGCCAGACGCATCATCCTCTACGAATCGGTCGATTCGACGAACGTCGCCGCGATGGCCGCCGCCTCGGACGGGGCGAGCGAAGGGACGCTGTTCGTCGCCGAGCATCAGACGCTCGGGCGGGGGAGGAAGGGGCGGAGATGGCTCTCCTCGGCAGGTACGAGCCTCACCTTCTCCCTCCTTCTGAGACCGAAAAAGAAAGAGGAAGGACTCACCGCGATCCTCGCGCTTTCCGTGATCGAGGCGCTCGGCGGCCTTCTCGGGGGGCTCGCGATAAAATGGCCGAACGACATTTTCCTCAAGGGGAAAAAGCTCGGCGGCATTCTCGCCGAATCGAAAGACGACGCGGTCGTGATCGGGCTCGGCCTCAATATCAATGAGGAGCGGGGCGACATTCCGGCCGAGATCGCCGGAGAGGCGGTCTCGATGCGCATCGCGGCGAAGAAGGCCTTCGACCGCGGGCTCGTCCTCTGCCGCATTCTCGTCGCCTTCGAGGGGCGGTACGAACTGTATCAGAACGAAGGCTTCGCGGCGTTCAGGCGGGACGTCCAAGATCATCTCCTCTATATCGGCAGGCCGGTCGTCGTCGAGAGCGGGGGCCGGAAGTTCACGGGTACGATGATCGGCATCACGAATGAAGGTTACCTGTGCCTCGAGGTCGGCGGCACGGAGCGGGTGTTCTCTTCAGGCGATCTCACGCTTCGCGCCCGGTCGCGGCCGAAATGAGTCCGCGCTTCTCCGGCGGGCTCCGACAGGCGGGAGGATTCTCATGGGATTGATGCTCGCGCTTGACCGGGGAAACGAATCGCTCAAGGTCGCCCTTTTCGATTCGGGCACGATCGCGCTCCGCTGGAGACTGGAGGGGGAGCGGTTCGAGGGGAGGTTGCGCAGGCTCGTTCTCGATGCGGTTCTCGGGAAGATCGTCTCCGGGAGGGCGCGGCTGTCTCCCGGGGATAGAAGGCGCCTCGTCCGCATTATCGCTGATAGCGCGGTGCTCGAGGGCGCAGCATACTGCAGCGTCGTTCCCCGGTCGACGAAGGAGATCTCTCGCGCGCTCGCGCGCCTCGGGGCGGGCGGCATCCTCGAGGTTAATGCGGGGATACTATTCCCCTTCCGGATCGTGGTCGAGAGTCCGTCGAAGGTGGGCCCGGACCGGCTCGCGGCCGCAGCCGGCGTCGTCGCGGCGGGGAACCAGGAGGGGATCATCGTTGACGCGGGTACCGCGATCA
>DATCCP010000061.1:0-3904 GCA_036511215.1 Candidatus Krumholzibacteriaceae bacterium | reverse complement strand
GATTCCAAGTCCGTGAACGAAGCTCTGCGGGCCTTGTCAAAGATCGCCGCCCGGCGACCCACCCATGCATCCGAATGAGGTTGTATGAAATCAAAAGATGAAATCAAGGCTGCGGCCCGTAAGAGGCCATCGGTTCGGCTCCTTGCGGCCTACAAGGACAAGGCGCTCGTCGTCATTCCCGCCCGCTACGGCTCGACGCGTTTCGAGGGGAAGCCGCTCGCGATGATCGGCGGCGCGCCGATGATCGTACACGTCATGAACCGCGCCTCGAAGATCCGGAACGCCGACGCCGTCATCGTCGCAACGGACGACGAGCGGATCAAGGACGTCGTCGAGGAGGCGGGAGGCATCGCGGTCATGACGGAGCGCACGCACGTGACCGGCACGTCGCGCGTCCGCGAGGCCGCGGGATATTTCCTCCACGGCATCATCGTGAACGTCCAGGGGGACGAGCCGCTCCTGCCCATGCGCGCCGTCGAGCAGCTCATCGCCATCATGCAGGAGGACCCTGCCCTCATGATGGGCACGCTCGCGGCACCCTCGGCCGACGTCGACGATCTCTTTCGCCCCGACGTCGTCAAGGTCGTCTGCGACCACGACGGGAACGCGCTCTATTTCTCGCGCTCGCCGATTCCGTATCCCGCGTTAACGGCGGAGCCGGGCTCGGGCCCGACACGCGCCGTCTTGCGCCGCGAACTCGCAGCTGTCAAGTATCTCCGGCATATCGGGGTCTACGCCTTCAGACGCTCGTTTCTCTTTGATTACAGGGACTTGCGTCAGGGGCCCCTCGAACGACATGAGCGCCTCGAGCAGCTCCGGGCCCTCGAGAACGGCTACCGGATCGGCGTCGTCACGACCCGCTCCGAGTCGATCGGCGTCGACCGCCCCGAGGACGTCACGCGAATAAGAAAAATACTTCGCCGCAAGCCGGCTGCGCGCAGAAAAAAAGTTGAAAAAAGGAAACGCAGCCGCTAGAGTGGTGCGCGGTGTTTGATTCTCTCATATCGAAAGCGTTGCGACACACGAGGACGGAGTGGGCGGGAAGACGAAATACATTTTCGTGACGGGAGGGGTCGTTTCCTCTCTCGGTAAAGGCATCGCCAGCTCCTCCATCGGTCTCCTCCTCAAGCAGCGCGGACTGAACGTCGTTCTCCAGAAATTCGATCCCTACCTGAACGTCGACCCGGGCACGATGAGCCCGTTCCAGCACGGCGAGGTCTACGTCACGGACGACGGCGCCGAGACCGATCTCGATCTCGGGCACTACGAGCGCTTCATCGACCACAACCTGAGCCAGCGCTCGAACGTGACGACCGGCCAGATCTACGAGACGGTCATCAACCGCGAGCGCGAAGGGGCCTACCTCGGGCGGACCGTGCAGGTCGTGCCCCACATCACGGACGAGATCAAGGCGCGCATCCGCCTCGCGGCCGAGAACGGCAACGACGTCGACGTTGTTATCACGGAGATTGGCGGTACGACCGGCGACATCGAGGGACTCCCGTTCCTCGAGGCCGTTCGCCAGTTCCGCCTCAACCACGGCCGCGAGAACTGCCTCAATATTCACCTCACGCTCGTGCCGTACATCAAGGCGGCGCGCGAGCTCAAGACAAAGCCCACGCAGCACAGCGTCAAGGCGCTCCTCGAGATTGGGATTCAGCCGGACATTCTCATATGCCGCACGGAGCGGCCTCTGAACCACGAAATCCGCGGGAAGATCGCGCTCTTCTGCAACGTGGACGTGCGCGAGGTGATCGAGGCGCGCGACGTGCCCTCGATCTACCAGGTGCCGCTCCAGTTCCGCAAGGAAGGGCTCGACGACATTATCTGCGAGAAGCTCGGTCTCGTCTGCCCGCCCCCCGACCTCGTCGAGTGGGAGAAGATGGTCGAGAAGATCTACTCGATGACGGAGAGCGTCGAGATTGCGATGTGCGGCAAATACGTGAACCTGCACGACGCCTACAAGAGCATCATCGAGAGCTTCACGCACGGGGGGGTCGCGAACGGCGTCCACGTGAACGTCCGGTGGGTGGACACGGAGAAGATCGAGCAGGAAGGCCCCGAGGCGCACCTCGCCGGCGTCCATGGCATCCTCGTTCCCGGAGGCTTCGGCGACCGGGGGATCGAGGGAAAGGTGGCAGCGGTCCGCTACGCCCGCGAGAACAAGATCCCGTATCTCGGCATCTGCCTCGGTCTGCAGATTGCCGTCATCGAGTTCGCGCGCGACGTGTGCGAACTCGAACGCGCGAACAGCGCGGAGTTCGATCCCGATAGCCCCCATCCCGTCATCGACCTCATGCTCGAGCAGCGGAGCCGCACGATGATGGGAGGCACGATGCGCCTCGGCGCCTATCCGTGCCGCATCACGGAGGGCTCCCTCGCGCATCGTCTCTACGGAGTGCTCGACATCAGCGAGCGCCATCGCCACCGCTTCGAGGTCAATAACGCCTACCGCAAGGCGCTCACGGACGCAGGCTTCGCCGTGTCGGGGGTCTCTCCCGATGGCGAGCTCGTCGAGATGATGGAGCTCACGGAGCATCCCTTCTTCATCGGCTGCCAGTTTCATCCCGAGCTCAAGTCGCGCCCGAATCGCGCGCACCCGCTCTTCAAGGGGCTCGTCGGCGCGGCGAAGACGTTCAAGCGCGAGCACGACGACGGGCATGAGGCGCCGACGATGGTTCACGGGGAGGAGTGGAGGGAGGGGCGGTGAATGGATGCCCTTTGGATCGGCGGCCGCGCGGTAACGAGCGCTAAGACTCCCATTCTCATCGCGGGACCTTGCGTTCTCGAGAATCTCGACGACGCGCTGCGCGTGGCGAAGGAATGTGCCGAGGCCGCGGCGCGCGAGGGATTCTTCTACGTTTTCAAGTCGAGCTACCTCAAGGATAATCGGTCGTCGATTGATTCCTATACGGGCCCCGGTCTCGAGAAGGGGCTCGAGATGCTCGCCGCGATCAAGGTGAAGGCCAAGGTGCCCCTCCTCACGGACGTGCACTGCCGTGAGGAGGTTTCGAAGGCCGCAGCGGTCGTGGACGTCATCCAGATCCCCGCGTTCCTCGTGCGGCAGACGCGCCTCGTCGCTGCCGCAGCGAAAACGGGCAAGGTCATAAACCTCAAGAAGAGCCAGATGCTCTCCCCGGAAGAGATGGCGAACGCGGTCGAGAAGGCTCGCGCGTCGGGCGCGGGGGGCGTCATGGTGACGGAGCGCGGCACGTTTTTCGGCTACAACAATCTCGTCGTCGATTTCACGGCCTTCCCGAGAATGCGCCCCTTCGGCGTCCCTCTCATCTTCGACGCGACGCATTCGCTCCAGCTCCCCGGCGGGCTCGGGACCAAGTCGGGCGGGCGGCCCGAGTTCGTCTCCACGCTCGCGCGTGCGGCGGTCGCCGCCGGCTGCGACGGGCTCTTCATCGAGACCCATTTCGCCCCTCTCGCGTGCCAGTGCGACGCGGAGGCGATGCTCCCGCTCGCGGAGCTCCCCAAGCTCCTCAAGGAGCTCGCCGCGCTCTTCAAGCTCGTCCGCGGCTTCGAGGCGTAGCAGCCAAACACCGAAAATACCCCCTTGACAGTATGTACATTTGTGCATACAATTGGTCATGTGAAGAAACACTACGATTTTAGTAAAGGGAAACGGGGACCTATCCTCCCGATACCTCCGGGGAAAACCCGTATCACGATCAGGATAGACGATGAAATCCTGGACTGGTTTCGCGACAAGGTCGACGAGGCCGGAGGCGGGAGCTACCAGACCATGATGAACGACGCCCTGCGCGAGTACATTCGCAGGAGCGAGGACTCGGTCGAGGAGAAGCTGCGGCACGTCGTTCGGGAGGAGCTCGCGCGGTACCGGACGAAGCGGCGAACAAAATAGTTGATTTCGCCGGGGCAAATCCGCCATCTTTGA
>DATCCP010000060.1:0-2337 GCA_036511215.1 Candidatus Krumholzibacteriaceae bacterium | reverse complement strand
TCCCTGTCGACCTGACGGTGAAGCTCACCTACTTCGAGATCCCGGTCCTTGCCCGGCTGAACATCCCGACTGGCGGCGCGGTGTGCCCGAATGTATATGCCGGCCCGGCGATCGGATTCAAGATGAGCGCGAAAGGCGAGGCCGAATCCGGGAGCTTGTCCGCGGAAAATGATATCGAAGGCCTAAAGAGAACCGATTTCGGGATCATCGTAGGTGGCGGGCTCGAGTTCAAGCTCACGTCGATCCGGCTCCTCTTCGACGCACGGTACGAGGCCGGCCTCACGAGCATCGACGACACTGCGGATGCAATCGACGTCAAAAACGGGGCCATTTCCTTCATGGTCGGTTTCGGTTTCACGTTCTAGAAAAAGTGTTCTTGCGTGAAACCGGTTTCGTGTTGTACATATACAGGCAGCAACGAAGGCATGGATATGCAGGGTTCAGCAGTGTAGGAGGTGGTTCTAGCGCTCGAACCTTCGTTTGATGCATTCTGCAGCAGTTCTGAAAACGTTTATTGAACAGGGAGGAATGTCATGAGGAAACTCGTACTCGTTCTGATGATCGCGGCGATTTCAATCTTCGCCGTGTCGCCGCTCTTCGCGAAGGGCATGATGTTCGGCGTCAAGGGCGGGCTCAATCTCGCAAACCTCACCGGCAGCGACGTAAACAACGCGTCGATAAAGACCGGCATCGACGTCGGCGCGTTCTTGACTTACGACATCAGTGATATCTTTGCGGTGGAGCCCGAACTGTTGTTTTCGATGAAGGGCGCCAAGAGTGATTCCGCGAGCGTGACGGGGAGCTGGAAGATAAACTACATCGAGATTCCGATCCTCCTGAAGGCGAAGCTTCCGACCGACGGCAAGATAAAGCCGTGCATCTACGTGGGTCCCGGAATCGGATTTCTCCTGTCCAGCAAGATCTCGGATGACATCGAGATAGATATGAAGGACTTCACGAAGAGCACCGATATCACGCTCATCGCCGGCGCCGGCGTCTCCTACATGATGGAAAAGGGCGCCCTCAGCTTCGAGGCGCGCTATGAGGTCGGTCTCTCGACGATCGCCAAGACACCGATCGGAACCGCCCCGGATTATAAAACGAGCGACATCGCGATCCTGGTCGGCTACGGATTCGCGTTCTAGGCGAGGGTCGCTTCCGAGAGGATACACGGGCGCATGCGGCGATCACGGCTGCCTGCGCCCGTTCCATTTCTCGATCGTCTTCAAAGGTGTGCGCGGCGTTTCGGCGCTCGCCGCCGCGCGATCGGAGCCTGCATGCTGAAGCTCGTTCACGTGAGCTCACCGGAGGAGATGCCGCTCGTGCGGAAGCTCTTCGAGGAGTACGCCTCCTCCCTCGACATCGATCTGTGCTTTCAGGGTTTCGACCGGGAGCTCGAGACGCTCCCCGGCGAATATGCGCCCCCGAGCGGCACGATCATCATCGCCTTTATCGACGGCGAGGCGGCCGGTGTCGTGGCCCTCAGGCCGATCGACGGCGCCGTCTGCGAGATGAAGCGACTCTTCGTTGAGCCCGCTCACCGGGGGAAAGGCGCCGGGCGTGCGCTCGCCGAGGCTGTCATCGAGCGGGCGCGGGAGACCGGATACGCGTCGCTGAGGCTCGACACGTTGCGATCGATGACCGAGGCGAATGCGCTCTATGCATCGCTCGGTTTCACAGAATGCGCCCCGTACCGTTTCAACCCCTGTGAGTGCCCCGTTTTCATGGAGCTGCCGCTGCGCTAGGCTCCGGTTTCCCTCGATGTGTTCTCGATTTTGGCCGGTCTCCCCGCGCTCCAGGCGCGAAGATTGCGGGTGCGGTTATCATGCACGGGGGCAACGGGTTCCGGGGAATCACGGGCTTCACAAATCGGCATCAACTCGTTGCTAAATAGCAACTTATGTGACTCGTTCCGTCGCGGCCATCGATGCTTCGGGACCGTGCGAATCGCACTTTTGCAAACGGGGGATGAAAATGCAACTGAGAAGAAGCATACTGCTGGCGCTCTGTATCATATTTTTCATCTATTTCGAGATTCACTCGTGCTCGCAGAATCACATCACCGCGCCGGCCGAAAAACCTCCCGCGAAGAGCATCATCTGCAGCGCGACGGACGTATATTTACATGACCCGGACTTTGGATGCGTTGCCGGTGCCCTCGGCACGATTATCGAGACCGCCAACGGCGGAAAGACGTGGAAAGGCGAGGTCATCGACAAGGGAAATCTCAACGGCATTCAGTTCATCGACCGTTTGACTGGGTGGGTCGTCGGCAAGGGCGGCGCCATTCTCACGACCGTCGACGGCGGCGCGACGTGGACGGCCGTGGGGCAGACG
>DATCCP010000059.1:0-3950 GCA_036511215.1 Candidatus Krumholzibacteriaceae bacterium | reverse complement strand
CAAGGGCATGAAGGGGGACAAGTTCATGCTCACGATCTATCGCCCTCGCGTCCCTGGCGGCGGCGGCGCCATCGCGAACATCGTTCTGCAGCCGTAGGCGGTCGCCCCGGATCGAGGGCACCAGGCATGAAAAAGGGGGGCGTTTCGAACGCCCCCTTTTCTTTGTCCGCATGCGCCCGCGCGGCGCCTCAGTCGTAGTACTCCTGCCCGAGGTGCGTGATGAGGTCCTCCCCCTGAATGTAGCGGAGCGTGTTCTTGAGCTTCATGAGCTGGATGAAGAGATCGTGCTCGGGGTAGAGCTCCGGCGCGTGCATCGGGCTCTTGAAGTAGAACGAGAGCCACTCCTGGACGCCGCGCATCCCGATCCGCTGCGCCAGATCCATGAAGAGGGCGAGGTCGAGGACGATCGGCGCGGCGAGGATCGAATCCCTGCAGAGAAAGTTGATCTTGATCTGCATCGGGTAGCCGAGCCAGCCGAAGATATCGATGTTGTCCCAGCCCTCTTTGTTGTCCCCGCGCGGCGGATAGTAGTTGATCCGTACGACGTGCGAGAACTTCCCGTACAGGTCGGGGTAGAGCTTCGGCTGGAGGATGTGTTCGAGGACGGAGAGCTTGCTCTCCTCCTTCGTCTTGAACGACTCGGGGTCGTCGAGCACCTCGCCGTCGCGGTTCCCGAGGATGTTCGTCGAGTACCAGCCGTTGAGACCGAGCATGCGCGCCTTGAGCCCCGGCGCGAGAATCGTCTTCATGAGGGTCTGTCCCGTCTTGAAGTCCTTGCCGGCGACGGGGACGTTCTTCTCGCGGGCGAGCTGCATGAGGGCAGGGACGTCGACGGTGAGGTTCGGGGCGCCGTTCGCGAAGGGGATGCCGAGGGAGAGCGCCGCGTAGGCGTACACCATGCTCGGCGCGATCTCCGGGCTCCGGGCGCGAAGCGCCTTCTCGAACGACTCGACGTCCCGGTGCGCGTCCGTCGGCTTCAGGAATATCTCGGTGCTCGCGCACCAGACCATGACGAGCCGGTCGCACCCTTCGCGCTCCTTGAAGGCGAGGATGTCCTCCTTGAGCTGCTCGGCGTAGTCGTACCAGTTCTTCGCCTTCTTCACCCACGTGCCGGAGAGGCGCTTCACGTAGTTCTGGTCGAAGACCGCTTTCATCGGTTTCAGGCTCTCGAGGTAGGGGCGCACTTTCTCGACGAGCGCGGGCTCGAGCACGCCGGCGTGCAGGGCGGCCTCGTAGGCGTTGTCCTCGAAGATGTCCCATCCGCCGAAGACGAGGTCGTCGAGCCCGGCGAGCGGGACAAAGTCCTTGATCATCGGGACGCGGTTGTCCGTGCGCTTGCCGAGGCGGATCGTTCCCATCTGGGTCAGCGAGCCGAACGGTTTCGCGTAGCCGCGCCGCACCGCCTCGACTCCCGCGTAGAAGGTCGTAGCCACCGCTCCCATCCCCGGCGTGAGTATCCCGAGCTTGCCCTTCGGCTTCGTCGGCTTCTTCTTGATCTCCATCGGTGCTCCTCTCTCCGGCACGTGAATCGGTCGTCTCTCATCTGAATTCCGCAAAGTCTAATCTCTTTACAGAATAAGACAAGTTTATTATTCTTATGAGAATCATAAAGGATTTTTATGGATCTGACGACGCTCAAATACCTCGTATCCGTCGCCGAGCTCGGGAGCCTCACGGCCGCCGCCCAGGCGCACTTCGTGACGCAGCCGGCAGTCAGCATCAGGCTACGAAAGCTCCAGGAGGAGCTCGGCGTCGCGCTCATCGAGTCCGCAGGGCGCCGCGTGCGGCTCACGCGCGCCGGGGAGATCGTCCTCGACTACGCGCGGCGCTTCGGCCGCCTCGAGGAGGAGCTCGAACGCGAGATCGCCGATCTCGCGGGGCTCGCCCGGGGGAGAATCTCGATCGGCGCGATGGACGCGGCGAGCTCCTACGTGCTGCCGCATGTCTTCTCCCGTTTCCGCGAACGGTACCCCGGAATCGACGTCGCCCTCGAGGTCATGGCGACGAACCCGCTTCTCAGCGAGCTCCGCGCGGGGCGCCTCGACCTCGTCGTCGGCACCCTTCCCATCGAGCGGGGAAGCGACCTCGAGGTATTCCCGATTTACACCGAGCGTCTTCTTCTCGTCGCCCACCCGGCGCATGCGCTCGCGGGCAGGCGCGCGCTCGCGATCTCCGCGCTCGCGGGACAGGCGTTCATCTCGTTTCACGAGGGGGCCATCACGAGGGGCATCATCGAAGGCGTTCTCGGCTCGCACGGCGTGACACCGCGCGTCACGATGACGACGGACAGCCCCGAGGCGATACGGAACCTCGCCGCCGCCGGTCTCGGCATGGCGATACTCCCCGAGCGGGTCGTCCGGGACGACATCGCTCGCGGCGTCCTCGTCGAGATTGCGATACGGGGGCTTGCGTTCGAGCGCACACTCGGGTTAATTATTCCGGTGCGGCGCTACCTTTCGGCGACCGTCCGGGCGTTTCTCGGCGTTCTCGCCGAGGGGCTCCCGGTGGAGCTTCCGGCCGGGTTTCTCCCCGCGGGGGCCTCGCCGAAGAAGCGGCGGCGAGCGAAGACGCATGAGAAAAAAAAGAAACGGGGGCGTGCATGAACGCACAGAGAGAGGCGGCACGGCGCGCGGCGCTCGCGGCGGGCGCATTCGTGCGGGAGCGGTTCACCGCCCGGCACACGGGCAGAATTGTCGAGAAGGCCCAGAACGATTTCGTGACCGAGGTCGACACGACGAGCGAGGCGATGATCAAGGAAACGCTCGCCGCGGCGTTCCCGGCGATCGGTTTTCTCGCGGAGGAGTCGGCCGAGGCGCAAGATGCGGACGAGTTCTGGATCATCGACCCGCTCGACGGAACGACGAATTTCATACACGGCTACCCGGCGATCGGCGTGAGCATCGCACTTCTGGAGCGGGGCAGTCTCACCGTCGCGTGCGTGTACGATCCGCTCCGCGACGAGCTCTTCGAGGCTGCGGCGGGCGCCGGTGCCTTTCTCAATGGAAAGAGAATCGTCGTCTCCGGGGCGAAGAGCCTCGAGACGAGTCTCCTCGGGACGGGATTTCCCTTCAGCGTCCCGGGGCACCTCGAGGCCTATCTCGCTGTTTTCAGCGATCTGTTCCGGGGATGCAGGGACATTCGCAGGGCGGGAGCGGCCGTCCTCGATCTGAGCCACGTCGCCGCCGGAAGGCTCGACGGCTTCTGGGAGCTCTACCTCAAGCCGTGGGACATGGCGGCGGGCGCCCTCATCGTGCGCGAGGCGGGAGGCACGGTGAGCGATTTCTTCGGCAATCCCGGCTTTCTCGAGACGGGCAACATCGTCGCGGCCTCTCCGGCGATATACGGCCGCATCATCGAGGCGACACAGCGGCATTTCACGCGAGAGTCCATAGCCGGCCTCGCCACGCACTTCATCGGGTGAGGGGTGAGCTGGACATTCGTCTCCCGCGGCCTACGAAGAGATCGAGCGCCCGCATGGCCCGGTCGATCTTCCTGAAGCACGGCACACCCGCGTCCTCGATCATCTGAACGGCCGGGTCGTAGAGCCTGCCCGAGTTGAGGCAGGCGATCATGGGCTTTGCGGTCCCCTTGAAGACGCGGATCGTCACGTTCGGGTACGAGTTCTCGTGACGGATATCCTCGGTGTGTCCCTCGCCCGCGGGGAGGTTTTCCATGAACGGCGTCGGGGCGACGTTCGCCGCCACGAGGCAGTCGACCGCGTCGTCGGCGAGGATCGCCTCGAGGCATTTCCCGTAGTTCACCGCGTTCGTGAGCGGCGTCGCATCGACGGGGTTGTGGAGGTCGACGATGTCCGTCGGAAGAGCGGCACGAAGCCTCGCGACCGACTCCTCCGAGAATCGGGCGAGCTCCAGCGTGCCGAGCATGTCCGCGGCAACCGAGCATTCGAAGCCCGCGTTGCTGAATACGCCGACCCGTGCGCCCGCGGCGCA
>DATCCP010000058.1:0-2244 GCA_036511215.1 Candidatus Krumholzibacteriaceae bacterium | reverse complement strand
CGAAGCAGGAGGTGAGCGGCTACCTCTACTTCGCGCTCCCGAAGAAGGCGCGAAACGAACCCTGCGATCTCCTCGTGCGCGCGTGCACGAGCGCCGAAACGCACTATTCCCTGAAGGGCTCCGATTTCCGGTTCTCGCGAGACGAGCTGCCGCTCGCGAGCGATCTGTCCGGCGCGGCCGGGGGCCTCGAGCCGGGTGAGCCGCCGCACCTGGCGAACTCGTGCGACGCTCCCTACGGATTCATCTTCGCGCTCGGGGAGAACGCGCGATCGGGGGGGCAGGGCCTCTATTTCTCACATGTTCGTTCGCTCGATCCCGCATCCGACAGCCTGTGGACCCTCGTCGCGCCGGTGACAGCAAAGTCGGCCACGATCGCGGACGCCTCATGCATCGGGTCGCTCGCCGCCTGCGCGGTCAATTTCAAATCGAAATCGAAGGTGTACTTCGTCCAGTGCGGCGAGGCGCCGAGTGTTTTCGAGGAGCAGCACTTTTCGCGGGCCGTCCGGCGCGTGTTCCTGCACACGGGCGGCGCGTTCGTCGTCACCGACGACGGCGTCTGCCATCCATTCGACGGGGTCTCCCATACATGGGGCCGCGGAGTCAAGCTCGGGACCGACGTCGAGGACACGGGCCTCATCGGCGGACGTTTGTTCGCGTTCCTCAAGAACGCCACCCTCAATGTCTTCGGCGTTTCCGGCGATACGCGCTTCGCGCTCCTTGAACGGCACGCGCTGCGGCACCGGGCGGACGAGGTTGTGGGGCTGCTCGAAGGTGACGTCGTTCTGCTCACGAGAGGCAAAGCCACCCGCGGGGATACGATCTCTATCTTCGACGCGGGGGGGCGCGCCGTGAAGTTCCGCCGCGCGCTTCCGGGCAAGGTGAGCGCGGCGTGCTCCGACGGATCGAGCCTCCTCATGCAGTTCGAGGAAGGAACGCTCGTGAGGGTGGTCCGCGGTCCGCTCAACAATCTCGACGTCACCGAGGCGGGGTATCTTCCGTTCCGGGCGCGCACACTCAAGTCCGCCCCGCATGGATTTCTCGCCGTCGGGCGGAGCGGCGCCTTTGTCGTTGGGTCGATCGGCTCCGTGAGTCCCGGGAGCGGCGGGGCGGTCGAAGTCACGATAAAGGTGCAGTGAGGGAGCCGGAGGCGGAGCGCGTGGAACGCAGAACAGTCACCATCGACGAGATCATCGCGACCTTTTCCTCCCACGTCTCGAAGAGCTACCCCTCGCCGAAGGATTTCAGGCGCAATTTCGGTCTCCTCCTCAAAGGCAAACGCGAGCGGGTCGACAAGGAAGGCTATTCGGTGTCGCTCGAGAAGAATATCGTATTTCTCGTGGACCTCGTCGCGGAGGGAGAGCGGCTCGCCGAGAGGCTCCTGATGCCGGGGCATTCGGATGAACCGGACGCGCAGTCCATTTCCGCGAGGCTCGAAGCGATGGAGAAGGCGTCGCATGAGAGGACAGCGAAGCTGTACCGGGAGGCGTTCGTCGAGGGAACGGCCGCCGGGTTCGAGGAACTCCGCGGGGATCGCTCCGCAGGGGGTTCCGCGTACGTCGACAAGCTCGAGTTCAACTACCGCTACCTCATGACGCTCAGGATTTTTCTCTTCGAATTCATCTCGGTCCTTGCGGCGGTCTGCTTGGAGTATTCGATCTCGGGGGCGGGCCACGAGGCCGCCCGAAAGATACGCGATCACCTCGAGCTCACGGCGCACTACTACCTCGGGAACGTCGCCGTGGGGGAGGAGGGGGCCATGAAGCCGGACGGGGAGCACCCGAACTGACGATTCTTTTGCTTGAAAAAGCCGGTACCTCTCGGTAAGCTTCGGCCTACCGTCGAAACGAAGAATAATTGCCCGGTGCCATACGCGCGGCGCGCATGCTGAAAGGAGCAACCGTGCATTCGAGAGTGCTGACGTTCACAGGGATAGCTGAGAGGCAGCCGGCCTATCCATACGCGGGCCTTGCGAGAGCCGCGAGACTCGCTGCATTCGTGTGTCTCACGGCCGCTTCGGCCCAGCTCGCCGTGCGGCTTCCCTTCACGCCCGTTCCCGTCACGATGCAGACGCTGTTCGTCGTTCTCGCCGGCGTCACGCTCGGTGCCCGCGACGGCTTCTACGCAATGCTCGCCTACGTCGCGATCGGGTTCGCCGGCGCTCCGGTGTTCGCCGAATTCGGGGGAGGACCTCACGTGCTCCTCGGCCCAACCGGCGGATACCTGGTTGCCTTCCCCGCCGCGGCG
>DATCCP010000057.1:0-4642 GCA_036511215.1 Candidatus Krumholzibacteriaceae bacterium | reverse complement strand
CTCCCCGTGGCGAAGAAATCGTATATGGGATGCGGATGCACGATGACGGGAACGTTCTTCCTGATTCGCGCGAGCTTGTCCCGGTCTTCACGCGACTGGACGAGGAAACCGTCCCCCACGGAGAACGCGAGCCCCGCGAGCATGCGGTCGATGCGCGAGGTCTCGTGCGGGAGCACGTTATGGCAGATGAAGACGATCTTTCCGCGGCGCATGATCCTGAGAAGGGCGCCGATCGTGAACATGGCGGGCGCGAAAAAGGGGTGCCACCACTGGATCAGGACGAGATCGGGACACATTCGCGCCGCGCGAAGGCCCGCCCGGATCCACGTAAAGGGATTGATCGAATCGATGAGACGCTCCGAATCCGCCGCGAGCGGCGCCGCACTCTCGTCGAGCTGCGTTTTTCCAGGGAAGAGAAACCCCGGATAGAGGCGCGTGAAATTGATCGCGCGCACCTCGCCGCGCCTCGCGAGCTCCCTGATGAGACATGTATTGTAGTGCGATATTCCGCCCCGGTAGGGGTAGGTCGGCCCGATGAGGCAGAACCGTCGCTTCTCGGTTTCCCTAGTCATCGATCCGGTACTCGCGATACGCGAACGTCCTTTCGACCTTCGACGTGAAGAGCTCCGCAAGGAGCCCGAACGATCCGATCTGGATCGCGATCACGATCATGACGAGGCCGCCGACCATGAGGGGCCGCACGTGAAGGCCTCTCCCGAGAAGCCAGAGAGTAAGGAAGTAGAGCGTGATGAGGCCGCCGACGGCGAAGAAACCGAACGCGACGCGCCCGAAGAAATGGAGCGGCGAGGTCGAGCGGCGCGTGAGAAACATGACCGTCATGAGATCGAACATTCCGTTGAGGAAGCGCGCCGCCCCGAACTTGCTCTGCCCGTACTTCCGCTCGAAATGGGTCACCTTCTTTTCCGTCACGCGGAACCCCTCCCACCCCGCGATGACCGGAATGAAGCGATGGAGCTCGCCGTAGACCGATATGCGTTTCACGACCTCCCCCCGGTAGCACTTCAGGCCGCAGTTGAAGTCGTGAATCTTGACGCCGCTCACGAGCGCGGTCGTGAGATTGAAGAGCTTCGAGGGGAGCGTTTTCGTGATCGGATCCCTGCGCTGCATCTTCCATCCCGAGACGAGGTCGTACCCCTCATCGAGCTTCGCGACGAGCTCGGGGATCTCCTCGGGGTTGTCCTGGAGGTCCGCGTCGATCGTGGCGACGATGTCCCCCCGCGTCACCCTGAAACCCTCGGAAAGGGCCGCCGACTTGCCGTAGTTGCGTCTGAACGAGATGACCTTCACGCGAGCGTCCCGCCCGTTGATCTCGCGGAGGACGTCGACGGAGCCGTCCGTGGAGCCGTCGTCGACAAAGATGAGCTCATGCCAGGTGAAGGTCCGCTCCATGACGGACGTCAGCTGCGTGTAGAGCTCGGCCAGGCTGTCCCGCTCGTTGTAAAGCGGAATGACCACCGAGCCGGAGTACTTCGTTCGTTCGCTCATGGGGAGCGCCGCCTCCCTTCAGCGGTCCCGAGATATTCCCGGTACCACGCGATCTCGTTGCGAATACCCTCTTCGAGACTGACGCGCGGCGCGAAACCGAGTGCATCCCTCGCGCGCGCCGTGTCGGCCCACGTGTCGGTCACGTCCCCCTTCGCCCGCTCGACGAATCGAACGTCGAGCCGCGCGCCGAGCTCGCGCTCCATGACGGCGAGCACGTCGAGAAGCGGGACGCGGCTCCCTCCCCCGATATTGAACACCGTCTGGGGACCGGCATACTGGAACGCCCGGATGTTCGCGTCGACGGCGTCCGAGACATACGTGAAATCGCGCGTCTGCCGGCCGTCGCCGTAGATCTCGATCCGGTTCCCCGCCAGCGCCGCCGATATGAAGCGGCTGAACGCCATGTCGGGTCGCTGGCGCGGTCCGTAGACGGTGAAGTACCGGAGGGCCCGGTACGTGACGCCATAGTTGAGACGGTAGAGCTCGCAGAGGTGCTCCCCCGAGAGCTTGGTCGCTCCGTAGGGGGACAGGGGCGCCGTCGGGTGATCCTCGCGCATGGGGAGTAGCCGCGTCTCGCCGTACACGGAGCTCGAGCTCGAGTGGACGAGCGGGATCGAGGGGGCATCCTTCAGCGCCTCGAGGAGACGCTGCGTGGCGAGGATGTTCGACTCGATGTAGAGCGCGAACTCCCTCCCCCAGCTCTTTCGCACACCCGCCTGGGCCGCGAGATGAAAAACGCCCCGGGCGCCCTCGAGGAGACGAGCGATGTCGCACGTCGCGAGATTCTCCTCGGCGAGTGTGAAACCGCTCCTGTCGGCGCACCGGGCGAGATGCTGCCGTTTGCGCTCGGGGCTGTAGTAGTCGGTGAACGAGTCGACTCCGAGGACCTCGTGGCCCTCGTCGAGGAGCCGTTCGCAGAGATGGGAGCCGATGAAGCCCGCGGCCCCCGTCACGACGACCTTCCCGTTCACTTCGCCGCCTTCTCTCCCGTCCCCCGGCCGGACGGTTTGAGACCGAATTCGTCCTCGAGGAGCTTGTCCGCGCTCGCGAAAAGGTTCTGCATCTCCTGGTCGTTCGGGTGCCTGTCGAGCCACTGCCGCAGGAAATCCTTCGCGGCCCCCGCGTCTTTCATGAGCGCGGCGACGCGGAAACCGTCGATATAGAGCTGCCGGTATCCGGGCACGAGGCGGATCCCCTCGTTGATGTTCTGAAGCGCGAAGGGAAGCTGGTCCTTGAACTCGTAGATGCGCGCGAGCCGCACCCAGTATTCGCCTTCTTCCGGATCCTGCCGGATCATCTCGATGTAATGCGCGACGGCTTTTCCGTCGTCGCCGGCCATCATGTAGTATGTGCCGAGAAGCACCTTCGCCGCCTTGAGCGTCGGGTCGAAGCGGAGCGCGATCTCCATCCGGCGAATCGCCTCGTCGTAGTTCTTACCGATCGCGTCCGCCTGGGCGAGCTGTGCCATGGCGACGCCGAAGTTGATGAACATCTCCCGCTCGGTCTTATCCTTGTAGATGGAGTTGTCGACCTGCCAGTCTTTCGTGAGCACGCCGCGGAACCTGAAGATCTCGTCGAAATTCCTCGCGATCATGTACTCGTTGACCATGTCCGCACCCTGGTACGGGACGAGCCGGCGCGCGATCCCCTGCATCTCGAGGTACTTCTCGTACGGTTTCCATCGTTCGAAAGGCACCGTCACCGCGAAGTAGATGGGGCGTTTCCAATCGGCGGCCTGAATGATGTGCTGAACCATGAGATCGTTGTTCCAGGCGACGCCCCCGTCTCTGAGGGCGAGCGGATGTAGCCGTGCGATCTCCTGATCGGTGAAGGTGATCGGCGCCTTCGGCGCATGGTCCCTCAGCTGCTTGATGTACCAGTCCGTGTTGAGGAGGCTCAGTTGGGCGATGCACACGTCCGTCCGGAAGTGCTCCACGTCCTGCATGTACCAGAGCGGATACGTGTCGTTGTCGCCGTTGACGAAGATGATGGCGTTGGGCTCGAGACCCGCGAGCATGTTGTAGCCGACGTCGTGCGCGATGTAATTCTTCGACTGATCGTGCGTGAACCAGTTGTGGTGCGCGGGGAGAATCGACAGAAACACGCAGAGCACTCCGAGCGGAATGACGTACCCGAGCGCCTCCTTGCCCTTGCCCTTCGCCCATTCGGCCGTCGTTACGAGGAGCGAGGTCACGCCGATGCCTATGAAGACGGCGAAGAAGTAGAATGCCGGGTCGTAGAAGTAGTCGCGCTCGCGAACCTCGTTGGCGCTGAAGTTCAGGAAGAGAATCAGCCCAAGCGAGTTGACGAGCAGGTTCGTCGCGTTGAGCACCCATACTTTCCGCTCGCGGCGCCAGTTCGCCGCGATGCCGAAGAGCCCGAGGGCGATCGGTATCGCAGTGAGCGCTCGTCCGAGGTTGAATGCGCCGAGCCTGACGTCGCCGAGCATCCTGAACTGGTCCATGAAGTATCCCCAGAAATACCGGAGCTGGAAAAGGATCGGCGCCTTCCGCTCGAGAATGTTCATCGGCGGATACTGCTCCCGACGGAGGTGATAATGCATCGCCTTCCACGTCTGAGGGTTGATCATGTCGATCGCGGGATCGAAATGCGAGCGGATGTACATATAGAGGTGCACGGAGATCCCCAAGGCGAGAAGCCCCGTCGCGACGAGCGCAAAACGCCCTTTCTTCACCGTGCTCCACGCAACGAGCACCGCAAAGATCGCAAGCCCCGCGATGGTCGCCGCCGACGAATGATAGAGCGTCATGTCGGCGAGCAGCACGGCGAAGCCGAAGGTGTAGATGATGAGCTCCGCGTTGTCGAACGCCTTCTCTTTCACGAGCAGAAAGAGGAAAAAGATCCCCCCATATACGAGAACCGTGCCCAGATGAAAACCGATGCCGAGGGCGAGGAGATAGATGATGAGGTATACGAGCCCCCGGGCATGCGAGCGCTCGAGACGCTCCTCCCCGAAGCCGACGCGCCCGGCCGGGTTCCGGTACCACTCGAGCGCGAGATACGTGCAGAGCCCCATCACGAAAGCGCTCAGAGCGTACACCTCGGTCTCGTTCGAGTCTCCCCAATGGGTATCGGAAAAGGTGATGAACATGGCTCCCGCGAACGGGCCCACATA
>DATCCP010000056.1:0-3229 GCA_036511215.1 Candidatus Krumholzibacteriaceae bacterium | reverse complement strand
GCATCCAGGAGATTCCCTGCAACCCATGCGCCGATTCCTGCCCGCGGAACAGCATCGCCATCGACGGCGATTCCATCATGAACAACCCGCTGTTCGAAGGGGACTGCATCGGCTGCGCGAACTGCGTCGCGGTGTGCCCCGGGCTCGCGATCAGCCTCGTCATGCCGGACTACGACGGGGAGGCGAACACCTCGCTCCTCATGCTCCCGTACGAACTCGACGTGAAGGATCTCGTCGAAGGAAAAACGGTCGAGACGGTCGACATGGAGGGGACGACGATCGGGCACGGAAGGGTCGTCGCCTTCCGCACCTCGAATATCGATGCGAGGCGGAAGATCGTCTCGATCGAGGTGTCGAAGGGGGACGCGCTCAAGGTCGCCGGCTTCACGGTCCTCGAGCCCGAGACGGGGGAGACCGGGTTCGGCGTCGCCGAGCCGGTTCCCGACGACACGATCATCTGCCGTTGCGAGCGCATCACGGCGGGAGAGGTGCGCGCCGAGATTCGGGCCGGCGTGCGCGACATGAACGTTCTCAAGGCGACGATCCGCACGGGCATGGGCGCCTGCGGCGGGAAAACGTGCACGGAGCTCATCCTCAGACTCTACCGCGAGCTCGACGTGAGTCCTGCGGACGTCACGCTTCCGACGAACAGACCGTTCACGGCGGAAGTGCCGCTCTCCGTGTTCGCCGGTTCGGACAAAGGTGGCGATGCCTCGTGAGCGGGAAGAGCCATGACGCGATCGTCATCGGCGCCGGGAGCGTCGGGCTTCCGATCGCGTACTACCTCACGCTCGAGGGGCTCAAGGTCCTTGTCCTCGAGTCCGAGCACGCTCCGGGCCAGGGACAGAACAAGGCCGCCATCGGAGGCGTCCGCGCGACGCACTCCGATCCGGCGAAAATAACGCTCTGTCTCCAGAGCATCGAGTTCTATTCGACCTTCGAGAAGAAAACGGGCATCGATCTGGGCTGGGTTCCCGGCGGTTACTGCTTCCCCGTATACCGGGAGGAGGAAGAGAAGATTCTCAAAGGGATCCTGCCCGTGCAGAAGAGCTACGGCCTCGAGATCGACTGGGTCGGTCCCGCGAGAATCAGGGAGCTTATCCCCGGCGTCAACGAGAACGGTCTGAGGGGAGGGACGTTTTCTCCGGGCGACGGCCAGGTGTCACCGCTCAAATATTCGGCCGCGCTCTGGAAAGAGAGCAAGGATCGCGGGTGCGAATACCGTTTCAATGAACCCGTGACGGGTCTCTTGAAGAAGGCCGGCGCGATCCGGGGCGTAAAGACGGCGAAGGGCGTCTACCACGCCGGCATCGTCGTAAACGCCGCCGGCGCAGCGGCGCAGCGGATCGGGCGCATGGCCGGAATCGAGATCCCCGTCGTCCCGGATTGCCACGAGGCCGGAATCTCGGCCCCGATGGAGCGCTTCTTCGATCCGCTCGTCGTCGACATACGCCCGGGCCCCGAGGGAAAGACCAAGAACTTCTACTTCGGTCAGAACGACCGCGGCCAGGTCATCTTCTGCTACACGCCGCTCGTGCCGATCCTCGGAACGAACCGGGAAAACACCTCCGAGTTCATGACCATCATCTCGCGCAGGATGATCGATCTCATCCCGCGCCTCAAAAACATGCTCATCCGCCGCATCTGGCGCGGTCTCTATCCGATGACCCCGGACGGCAGCATCATCCTCGACCACGTGAAGGAAGTGAAAGGATTCTACCTCGCGGCCGGGATGTGCGGGCAGGGCTTCATGCTCGGCCCGGGCGTCGGCCGCAACATGGCGAGCTTCATCGTTCACGGCACGCCCGTCATCCCCGGGGAAGTGTGGAGCTTGATCTCCTTCTACCGCGACTTCTACGAGGGGCGCAAGGAAGCGCTCAAGTAGGTCGCTCCCCAGGGAAATACGCGTTTCAAAATCCGCGGTTCATACGCTACAATGCGGGCTCATCCGACCGGCGGACGGCACTATGAGACCAGCCATCACGAAAAACAGGACGCTCCTGTGCATTTTCCTCTTCGCCCTGGCGATTCGTGTCTATATTGCGCTCGCCACTCAGGAGCCTCGCGACCCCGGCGATATGGAGACGTACAATACGCTGGCCGTGGAAGGCGGATTCGGCGTCTGCCAGGCGCCGTTCTATCCGCTCCTGCTCCGGCTCGTCTGCTTTCTTTTCGGCGTTGCGAACCTCACGCCCATTTTCGTCATTCAGGGAGTCTTGAGCTCTCTCGTCGTGCCGCTCATGTACCTCGTCGCCACCAGGACATGGGGCGAGAGGGCGGGGATCGCCGCGGCGGTCGTGAGCGCCGTGTATCCGGATTTTCTCTTTTACAGCACGGCCGTTCGCACGGAATCCCTGATCGTTCTCTGCGTCGTTTCGATGATGGCGATTTCCGTCTCGAGGATGCGGGACACGCACAAGGCCTGCGCGCAGGGGGCGCTCGTCGGTGCGGGGGTGCTTCTCCAGACGAGTCTCGTCTTCCTGCTGCCCGGCGTGATCGTGACCCTCAAGAGGAGGCTCCTGTTTCTCGCCGTGTGTGCCGCCATCGTCGCTCCATGGATCGTTCGGAGCTCGGTCGTGTATCGCACATTCGCTCCGGCGGCGTGCGTCAGCGCTCATTCGGACGAGTCGATCTGGAGGTACGCGGCGGCGAACGGAAGTCTCTTCCGGGTGCTCGACAGAATATACGTCAATGCGCTCACGCTCTATAACTGGCATCCCGAGAGCCCCGTTATCAAAACGGTCGCGGGCGCAACGAGAATCAACGGCATCTACTTCGTTCGCAAGTATTCGTATCTCGCGATGCTGCTCGTGGGGTCCTTCGCCGCCGCGCGATACGTTCGAAGGGAACACCTGACGATCGTGCTCCCGGTGTTCGTCTGTTCCGCGTGCCTCGTTCTTTTCACGCTGCTTTCAGAAGGCAGATTCAGGGCGCTCCTCGAGCCCATTTTGATTCTGTACGTTTCCATGATGGTCGGCGGCCGCAGCGCCGAGACGCGGCCGCACTGACGGGTGTCGCGCAGTATGAAGACGAAACGGAACATCGCACATGGATCGCGCAGGAAAGGCCGCATCGAACGACATGTGCTTCTCGTCGCTTTTCTTTTCGCGGGCGGGCTCCTCGTGCGCCTCGTTGTCGCGTTCACGTGCCGCGCGATCCCGAACTACAGCGACATGGCCGAGTACAATTACCTGGCCGCCGAAGGCCAATTCAACCCCCACCGCCCGCC
>DATCCP010000055.1:0-5833 GCA_036511215.1 Candidatus Krumholzibacteriaceae bacterium | reverse complement strand
CTGCTCCCGATCTATGCGTTCGTGTCGCAGCGCCGCGCGCTCTTTCTCTTCTCGATTCTCTTTCTCAGCTTCGTGAGGCCCGAGGGAGTGCCGTTCGCGATCGTGCTCCTTCTTCTGTACCGGCCGTTCTCCTGGAAAGGCATTCTCATCTATGTCGTTCCGTTCGCCGCATACATGCTCTGGCGATGGCTGTACTATGGCCAGCTCCTGCCGAACACCTATTACGCCAAGCACGTCGGGTCCGGGATATCGTTCTACGACTATCTGGCGCTGTGTGTTCGGAAGTGGCTCCTGTATGGGGGCTTTTTGATGGATTCCGCGAACGCCGTCCGGTCGGGCACGGTCACGTTGACGTACAATCTTCAGGATCTCTTTGATTTCTGGGTGCAATTTCTCCTGAAGCCCACGCTCGCCGCGCTCGTCGTGCTCGCGTGGGGGAACATTCGAAAACACGTATACCTCACCGCGGCGACCGCCGCGTTTTGCCTCTTCTGCGTCATGAGCTACTTGACCTTCAAGCTCGAAATGAATTTCTCCCACCGGTTCTTCGTGCCGTTCTATCCGATCGCGATTCTTGCGCTCGGAGGGCTCATGAAGAACGCCGGCACGAGCATTCGTCTCGTCCTCGCCGTCGTTTTCCTAATAATCCCGCAGATGCGGACCAATCTCGATCGCGGCGTAAACGGGAGCGAGAGCCACTATGCTTCGACGTACAAGCAAATGCTCGAGGAAGAGCACGTCGCGGTCGGGAAATATCTCAGGGAGAAGATTCCACCGGGCGAATGGCTCATCGTGTACGCGGACGCGGGAGCCGTACCCTATTTCGCAAAGCTCAAGACGGTCGATTTCGGCGGCCTCAACGACGCGTACCTCGCGAGAGAAAAGCCCGGCGTCGATGAGGCTCGCGATTACTTCTACTCGCGCAACGCAGCCGCGGTTGTGCTGACCGAGCAGCCGCCGTCGATCGGGCGCGACCTCTCGATGCTCAACGGGATACTCAAGGACCCTCGATTCGGGAGATACTCGCTTGTCGGAATGTACGGATCGCCCGCGAGGGAGGGCTATTTCCAGGCACTCTACATCCGCAAGGATCTGTTGCCCCTCTGAATGCGTTGGTGGTATAATGCGTGCGGGTTAGAATACATCCTCGGCGGTTATAAGGAGGATATATGCACGGAAGATTGGCGGTTCTGGCCGGGTTTCTCGCTGCGTTTCTTGCCTTGTCTCTCGGAGCCGCGCTTCCATGCCGTGCGTCTGCCACGCTGCCCCCAGATGGCTATATCGGCTTGTTTGTCGACGAAAATCACAGCACCTGCGACGTGTTCTACGCGGGCAGCCCCTCCACCGAGTTCACAATGTGGATCTGGTGCCTGCCGAGTGACAAAGGCTTGCAGTCCGCCGAGTTCAAGGTCATGTATCCGGCGAACGTGACCCCGGGTGCCAACATCACCCTCAATCCGCATATCGTCGCATCGACGGGCGATCTCAGCGGCGGCACGAGCGTCACCTTCGACGATTGCCAGACGGATTGGGTCTGGACCCATCAGCAGGAATGCTACCTCATCAACAACCGTTGCGGGGTCATCAGGATCGACGATCTGCCGGGATCGAGCCTCGGCTTCTACACGTGCGCTCCCGGCGATCCGGAACAGCCACTCATCGCTTTCGGTCGGTTGGGGATCAACATCCCCTGCGGCTTCTTCGGCATCGTGAGCTGCGGGTCGCATTTGAACGGCGTTTCCATCGAGAGCGCTACGGTCATACGGGCGCTGTTCGATGACTGCGTGGCCCTCGACGGGAGCCCGCCGGCGGGTCATTTCCTCCTGCGCTCGAAATCGAATCCGCTCGACAGCATTCGCGTCATTCAGGCGACCCTTGAAGGCGACTACACGTTTGTCCTCACTCTCGAACGGGCGATGAGCGACAGCACCACGTACGTCCTCACGGCAAAGGAAATCCTTCTCTGCACGGAGTCCATGTTCTGGATGAGCTCCACCTGGGACTTCACCTTCTATGAGATCGTCGGCACGCGGCTGCAGAGCTGGGCGGCTGTGCTCCACGGATCGGGCGTCGAGCTGACCTGGGAACTCTCGGAGGTCGACGCGGACGCGAGGCTCATCGTCTCTCGCTCCGAGGACGGGGTCGTTTTTCACGAGCTCAATTCCGGTGCGCTCGAGAATACGGGACTTAGCTATACGTACATCGATTCGGGGGCGGAGCCCGGCAAGAGATATGTCTACTCGGTCGAATATGAAGTCGAAGGCCGGAGAAACCAGCTCTTCACGACGGAGCCGATCGCGATGCCCGAGGCGCGGCTCACGCTCTATCAGAACCGGCCGAACCCCTTCAATCCGTCCACGACGATCTCGTTCTCTCTGCCGGGGGAGTGCGCGGTTCGGCTCGAGGTGTATGACGTGAGGGGCAGGCTCGTTGCGCGGCTCATCGACGGGGAGAGGCGCGGCGCGGGACTCAACAACGTCGAATGGAACGGCCGGGACGCCTCGGGGAGAAGCTCGGCGTCGGGCGTCTACATCTACCGCCTCACCGCCGGCAAGGAAACGATCTCGCGGAAGATGGTGCTTCTTCGCTGATTGACAGCGGGTTTATAATTACTGAATGAGGCGCGCCGGAAACATCACTTTCATCGTGGGCTGCCTCGCATTCGGATTCTTCGGCTGCCAGGATACCTCGATCACGCCCGCCCCGCCGAAAGGCATTCCATCGGTCATCATCGATGAGCCGCCGCTCACTTCGGGGCAGCCTCAGTACGCGAAGGTGATTCACTTCACATGGCACGAAGGTGAAGGCGCCGAGCCCGTCGCGACACGGCATCTGTGGAGCCTCGTTGTCGACACGAACGGTGTCTACAATCCCCCATTCGACATCATCGGGGATCTAAACGCCAATCCATGGCGCTACGAAGGCGAGTGGACGCCGTGGATCCCGTTCAACGCGCCGGGCGACTCCGGGAGATCGACTCTTCTCGGCGACGATGAGGTGCTCGTGCTCGGCAGGTATTACATCTTCGCCGTGCAGGCGCGGGATCGCGCGGGGAGGATCACCGACACATTCAGCACGCGCACGAACGCCCGCCGGTTCAGGATAGGGGGCTCCGCGTCGCCGATGCTCATTCTCTCCGAGCAGTACCTCGCCGGTTTCAGGTTCTTCGGCACGACCTTCACCCCGGAGCAGCGGGATCTTCCGCCGGGGATACCGCTTCACTTCACGTGGCGCGCCGACGTTTCGAGCTACGGAGGCGAGATCGCCGGATACCGGTACGCGTGGGATATTCCCGATCCGGGCGCCTGGGACGCTCCATTCGTGCCGGGTCTGACCGAGGCGAGCGAGGTGACGTTCTATGCGGGCGTTCACACGCTCTTCGTCGAGACGGTCGATATCGCCGGCAGCCACACTCTCGCGCGGGTCGTCGTGAACATCGTTCCCTTCCCGATGGATCGCAATCTCCTCTTCGTCGACGACTACTATTCGACGAATACTCCGGTTCCGGACTACTCGAATCCGACCGAGTCGGTGCACGACGCGTTCTGGTTCGGCATCTGCTCGCGTGCGCAGGGCTTCGATCCGGCCCGCGACGTCTACGACTGCGTTCAGAACCAGCTCAGGTCGCCCGACCCTGCCCTCATCGGCAGGTATAGGAACATTATCTGGACCTATTCGTCGGACAACAACGCGTGGAGCACGATGATCTTGTTCACTCCAGAGAGCCAGATCGGACAAACAGGCAAGGCTCCGCTCAACTATCTTGCGATGTTTCTCCTGAAGGGCGGGCACCTCTGGACGCTCGGGCAGTCGCAGCGGGGCGGTGGGCTCGCGGCGTGCCTCGCGCAACAGGCGCAGTCGTTTCCCATGAATCTCGCGTGCGAGATCACCGGCAACAGCGCCACGTGCGGAGGCGACCGGAGCGGCGTCAGCAGCATGCCCTACCGGGACTACTGCATAACGGTGCTCGACAAGGTGGATGGAGTCATCCGGGGGAGCGACGGGATGCCGGAGAGATTCAGGAATCACTATGACGTGATGTCGTACGCGCTCCGGGACGACGCGGACCCGCTCACGGCCGCGCATCCGGGTCTTCCCGGCCGACTCGATCTCTGGGAGGAGGTCACGAAGAGCGGGAGATTCTTCAATCCCGACGATTCCCTTGGTCCGGGGGGCTTCACGTACGTGGAGGTCTACGATCCCGGATACTGGATGGCGCGGAATGCGCTTCTTTCGCAAACGTGTTTTTCTCCGATCTATCGGATGCGTGCGGTCAGCGAGAAATCGGCGCTCAATAACTGCGCAGTGGCACTGTGGGTGGCGAAGTACGAGCACGTCGTTCCCGACGTCGCGTCAGGGACCGGAATCGCCGCGCCGAGCTTTCATTTCGGATTTCCCCTGTGGTTTTTCAAGCGGAGCTCCGTCGACAGCATCGTGACGGTCGTCTTTGACGAATGGGGCATTCTGAAGCCGCAATGAACGTCTGTTTGAGAATAGGATTTCTCTTTGCGCTCACCGTCGGAGGCGCGGCGCTTTCGGGCTGCGGCACGGACTCGACGACGGCGCCGCAGAGCGACGCGCCGTTCACGGCCGTCTCCGGCGATGTCTTCATCGTGGGCGATAGCCTCGCCCTCGTTGGGGACGCCGATTCCGTTCTCACGTTCGATGCGGCGGGCGGCGTGCCGAGGATAGCGCCGAACAGTATCATCGTCGGGACGGACAACGGCGGATACATTCGCAGAGTTCAATCGACCCGCGTCGAGGGAAACCGGCTCTTTGTCAACGTCTCTCCCGCCTATCTTACGGACGCGGTGATCTCGGGCCGGATCGATACGACGCTCGCGCTCGGTTTCGATTCATCCGTGCCCGGCGTTTCCGTCTCGGAAGACGGGGTGAGTCTCGCCGGCATGACGCTGTACTCGGCCGAAGATCCATCGGGCGTGACGGCGGCCGTCACGATCACAGAGGGGCGCATCGAGTTCAATCCGGAGCTCGATCTGTCCGCGGAAATCAGCCTCCGTGGGATCACCCGATTCCGCGCGGCAGTCACGGGAGACCTGAGCCTCACGTGCGACGCGACGGTCGAGGCGTCGGGGCCGCTCCACGATGCTCTCTCGTTCGAGACGCCCGTCGCCACGGTGAGGCGGACCGTCATTCAGCATATCGGTCGCGTGCCCGTCGTCGAGGTCGTGACGATGAGCTACATCGCCGGTTTCACCGTGACCGCCGGTTACTCCGGCACGAGCGTAATAGGTCTGGAGGCCGCGGATCATGTTCAGTGCGGCGTGCGCTACGGTCGCGGGGCCTGGTCGAGCACATACGGGGGCTCGCCTCAATTCAACGCGCACCCCTATAGCTATGACAGCGGGGGGCAGGCCTCGATCGAGCTGTACGTGGTGCCGCGCGTGCGCGTCGATTTCTACGGTTTGCCGTGCGCCCGGTTGGAGCTCGGGCCCTCGTTCGGGCTCTCGGAGCAGGATGCGGGCTTCCCCGTTCTCGAATGGGAGCTCTGGGCGGACATGCGCGGCCGGACATCATTCCAGCGAAGCGGGCTCGACGGACACATCCGGACGTACGATAGCAATCAGCGCTGCTGCCGGGTCACGCTCGATTCGGGGCCCTTCCGCACGGATCAGTACATCTCCATCAGGCAGTGGGGGAACGAGCTCGTCGCTTGGGATGGGAGCCTCTTGTACCCGAAGGGAATTGCCGTGGACGGCGCGGGGGACATATACGTCACCGACAACTGGCGAAACCTCGTCTTGAAGTTCACGGCGGACGGCGAGCTTCTGCGTTATTGGGGAGGGGCGGGGACCGGCGACGGCGAGTTCGA
>DATCCP010000054.1:0-4060 GCA_036511215.1 Candidatus Krumholzibacteriaceae bacterium | reverse complement strand
TGCGCTCGCGCGTCTCGGCGGCGAGGAAGGCGGCGCCCCCGGGGGGGTTCGACGCGTGCTTCGTTCTCGCGCCGTCGTTCTCCGCTGTGCTCGTTTCCCTCCTCTCGGGGGCGCGGCGGCGGATCGGGTACGGAGGGGGAGGACGCCGCGCCCTTCTCACCGAGGCGCTTCCCGCCGCGGCCTATCGCATCGGGCACCTGTCGAGGGTCTACGTGCGGCTTCTGGAACGGTACACGGGGCGCGAGGAGCCGGATCTTCAGCTTCCCGCGGTCATTCCCGACGATGCATGGAAGGAAACCGCGGATGCGACCGCCGGCCGGGGACCCTACTTCGCTCTCGCGCCGGGTGCCACCTACGGCGCTTCGAAGGTGTGGCCGCATGATCGCTATGCCGCCCTCGCGCGGCTTGTCATGACGCGGACAGGTTGGACGGCAGTCGTCGTCGGGAGACACGAAGAGCGAGGAGAGGTCTCTGCGCTCATCGAGGCGATCGGGGAACGGAGTGTGAATCTGGCGGATCAGCTCTCCGTGAGCGGTCTCATCTCGGTTCTGCGGGGCGCGCGCCTCGTCGTCGGAAACGACAGCGGCCCCGTCCATATCGCGGCTGCTCTCGCCGTGCCGACCGTGGCCGTCTTCGGGCCAACGAGCGTCGACTGGACGGCTCCCCGCGGCCGCGCCGTGCGAATCGTGAGGGGAGAGATCGCCTGCGCTCCCTGCTTCAAGCGGCGATGTCCGCACGGCGATCCCGAGTGTTTGGTCAAAGTCGAAGCTCGCGACGTCTTCGACGCAGCGATATCTCTCATCGAGGAGGGCTCACGGTGAAACGGCATGATCCGGGTTTCGAGCGGCTGCGGAGCGCGGTCGAAAGCTGGCACGGCGTGCGCATTCTCATTCTCGGCGACATGATCCTCGACGAGTTCATCCTCGGAAGAACCGACCGCGTGTCGCGTGAGGCGCCGGTCGTCATTGCCCGCTACGACGGATCGAGCTACAGCCCCGGAGGGGCCGCGAACGCGGCGCAGAACGTCGCTGCGCTCGGGGGCACGGCGGTGCCGGTCGCCGTCATCGGCGACGACGAATCAGGCTCCCGTCTCGCCGCCCTCCTCATCGAGAGAGGGGTGACGGCGCGGCATCTCGTCGCGGCCAAAGGGCGCGTCACGACGACGAAAACGCGCGTCATGGCGGGAGATTTCCACGCGCAGCGCCAGCAGGTCGTGCGGATCGACCGGGAGCAGGGGGAGCCGATTTCCCGGCGGCTCGAGGATCGAATTCTTTCGGTTTTCGAGCGGGAGGCGCCTCGCTCCGGCGCCGTGCTCCTGAGCGATTACCATCAGCATCTTTTTACGCCCCGGATCATCATGGAATCGATCGTGCTGTGCCGCGCGTCGCGCGTTCCGGTCGTCGTCGACTCGAGGTGGCGCCTGAACGATTTCTCGGGGCTCACGATCGCGACACCGAACGAGGTCGAAGCGGCGCAGGCCGCCGGGATCGATCTCGCGGGGGAAACTTCCCTGGCTCGTATCGGGCGGAGGCTCCTCGAGAGGCTCCGGGCGAAGGCGATTCTCGTGACGAGGGGGAAGTTCGGAATGACGCTCTTCGAACGCGGGAAGCCGAGCGTTTCGACGGACGTCGTCGGGAGCAGGGAGGCGACGGACGTGACCGGTGCTGGAGATACCGTCGCTGCCGCGGTGTCGCTCGCGGTCGCCGCCGGGCATTCGATGCGGATCGCGATGTACTGCGCCAATATCGCGGCGTCGATCGTCGTCATGAAGCGGGGCACGGCGGTCGCGAGCGCCGCGGAGATTCTCGATTGTATAGGCCGGCTCGAGCGAGGCGAAAGGAGCCCGTGCGATTGAAGATCGCTGCGATACTGCCGCACGCGCTCGTGTTCGGAGGGGTACGCCGGTACCTGGAGCTCGGCAATCGATTCGTCGCGAGGGGACACGCCTTCGACATCTACACCATGGACGGCGCCGCCCCGGGATGGCTCCCGTTCGCCGGAGCGGTGAAGCCCCTCGCTGAGCTCGGCGACGACGTTCACGACGTGCTCGTGTGCGGCTCTCCCGAGCTTCTCGGGTATCTCGACCGCGGCGCGGCGCGGGTCCGTGTTTTCTACCTTCAGCTCGAAGGGGTCGAAGGGGAGGAGCGCATCGTCCGGTCGGGGAAATACCGGATCATGGTCAATTCCTCGGGGCTCGCGCGCAGGGTTCGCAGGCGCTACGGTGTCGAGCCGATCGACGGCATCGGCGGGGTCAACCCCGAGCTCTTTCACCCTGTCGCGCGGGAGCCCGGCGGGCCGTTTCGCGTCCTCTGCTATGGACGCCTCTCGAAGCCGCGAAAGGGAACGCGGTTCGTCGTTCAGGCGGTGCGCGCGCTGCGTCGGAAGGGGTTCGATATCGAGCTCGATCTCTTCGACACGCTGAACCCGGGCGCGGCCGATCCGCGAATCGGATTCGATCCGGGCGTGCCGTACCGCTATTACCTGAATCTACCCCAGGAGCGGATGGCCGCCATGTACGCCTCCGCCGACGCCTTCGTCTCGGCGGAGCACCGTTCGGGGTGGTGCAACACCGGCGCGGAGGCCGCCGCATGCGGCGTTCCGCTCGTATGCACGAGAAGCGGGACGGAGGATTTCGCCGAGGGAGGCGTTACGGCGCTCGTTATCCCGGCGCGCGTGCCGCTGTTCATCGAGCGCGCGTTGGTGCGGCTCTACCGTGACCGGGGGCTCGGCGCGCGGCTCGCCGCCGCGGCCCGCCGGCGCATCCTCGATTTCACGTGGGACGCCCTTTGTGGTAGGATGGAGCAGACATTTCTCGGGTTCCTCGAGGGGGAGGGCCGTCATGGCGCATAGAAACGTGTTCAGGGATCCAGCCGAGCTCGCCGCGGAGCTTGCGCCTCTGCGCCGCGAGCGCGGTCCCCTCGTTCTCGCGAACGGATGCTTCGACGTTCTCCATGTGGGGCACATCCGGTACCTTCGCGAAGCGGCGGCGCTCGGTGCGATACTCGTCGTCGCCCTGAACGACGACGAATCGACACGCGCGCTCAAGGGGGCGGGTCGGCCCGTTATGGGGGAGAACGAGCGCGCCGAGATCCTGCTCGCGCTCCGGTTCGTCGATTTCGTTCTCATATTCCGGGAGCGGACGGTCGACGGAATCATCCGGAGCCTGCGTCCGGAGATTCACGCGAAGGGGACCGATTACACGGCCGATACGGTTCCCGAGCGGGACACCTCCCGCGAGGTCGGATGCAAGACGGTCATCGTCGGCGACCCGAAGAACCACTCCAGCAGGGATATCATCAGGACAATCAGAGAGGGAGCGTGACGTGGATCTCGGCGCCGGGGCGCGGCGAGGGGGGGAGGGGCGCAGGATCCTCGTGACGAGACTTCGCTACCTCGGAGACGTGATTCTCTCGACCCCGGCCGTGCAGGCGATCAAGGCTCGCTACCCCGATTGGGAGATCTACTACATGGCCGAGCGGCCGTATGCCGCCATTCTCGAGGGAAATCCCCACCTTGCCGGAGTCATCGGCACGGGACGGGGCGTCCGCGACGCGATCGCTACGATACTGAGGCTCCGGAGCATGGGGTTCGTCGCGGCGCTCGATCTATTCTATAATCCGCGGAGCGCGATGCTTCTGTATCTGTCCGGCATTCCGGTGCGCGCGGGCGGCACGCGGCGCTTTCGCCGGCGGCTTTACACGCACGAGTTCACGATTCCAGCCGGAACACGGAGCGCCGTCATGCATCACCTCGAGGCGGCGGGGATCTTCGACGTCGAGCGGAAGGACTCCCTTCCCCGGATATATCTTTCGCCGGAGGAGCGAGCGGCCGGACGAGCGTTCCTCGATCGCACGCGGGGAGCGGGGGGAGGAGGGAAGCGGGTGCTCGCGATGCATCCCGGCGGAACCTGGCCTTCGAAGCGATGGGCGAGCGACTCCTTCGCGAAGCTTGCCGTTCTCGCCCGCGAGGCGTTCGGTGCGGAAACGGTCCTCATCGCGGGACCGGGGGAGGAAGGTATCGCCGCACGGGTCCAGGCGGCCTCGGGCGGCGCCGCGCGCCT
>DATCCP010000053.1:0-8718 GCA_036511215.1 Candidatus Krumholzibacteriaceae bacterium | reverse complement strand
CGGTTCCGGATTCCGATTCCACGCGTCGCAAGCGGCGCCCGGCTCCCGCTCCTCTACCTCGCGGCGTTCCTCGTGCTCTCGCTCGTTCTCTTTCCCCCGACCCAGAAAAAGAAAAGCGTCCGTTTCGCGGAAGGGGACATGGCCGACGTCGACATCGTATCCCCCTTCACGTTCGTCGTTCCGTTGAGCGCCCGCGAGGTCGAGCTCGAGCGGGCGAAGGCCGCCGTCGAAGTGCCCCCCGTCTACGCCCGCGAGGAGGGTGTGGCGAAACATCTCCCCGATGATCTCGCGAGCCTCTTTGACAGGATCGGGGCGATCGCGGGCACGGGCGCCGTATCCGTCCGCGACCGCGTGTCCCAGATAAAGGGGATCGCCCCCGAGCTCGCTCACGAGTCGGTCGAGCTCCTCATCGACGAAGGGACGCGCGCTCGCATGCTCAAGGAGAGCCTCCGTCTGCAGAAGCAATACCTCGAGCGGGGGATCGTGAACGACGCCACGCCGCTCAAGCGGCGCGACTACGCCCGCATAACGGTCATCGCGGAGGAGGGGGAGTCGCTCGTCCCCACGCAGTCGCTCATCGATCAGGAGGAGCTCGAATCGCTCATCGTCGCCGAGGCGCGCCGGCTCTTCCCGGCGAACGAGAAGGCGGTGCGTCTTTTCTACGGTATCCTGCGGTCGTACCTCGTACCGGACCTCACCTACGACGTGCGGGAGACGAAGGACCGTCGCGACGAGGCGATGCGAAAGGTCGAACGCTCGTTCACCATCGCGAAAGACCAGCGGATCATCGCCAAACACGACAAGGTGACGAGCGCGCAGATCGAGATCCTCGAGACGATGGAAGAGCAGCGGGTCGCCATAGATCTCGCGACATCCTACGGAAAGCGGGTCTGGCTCTTCTTCGGGAAGGGGCTTCGCGTGCTCGTGCTCCTCTTCCTCCTGAGCCTCGTGCTTCGCCGTTTCCAGCCGAAGATCGTCGCCGCGCCGGACAGGCTCACGCTCGCCTTCATCATCCTGTCGTTCTATCTCGTGCTGACGGCGCTCGTCATGAAGCTCCCGGCGCTCGATCCGCACCTGATCCCGGTTTCCTTTGTCTCGCTCCTCTCGACGGCGTTTTTCGGCATCCAGGCCGCCGCCGTCTTCACGCTCTTCGCCTCGCTTCTCATCGTCACGCACACGGGCCTCCCCGCGAGCTACGCCTTGATTTCGATGTTCGCGGGCGCGGCAGGAATCATCAGCATCGCGCACCTTAGGGAGCGCAAGAACTTCTACAAGGTGTTTCTCTACGTCGCGGCCGCGTACGTCATCGGGATCGCGGGTTTCGGCGTGACCGAGGGAATGTCGCTCGCGGGACTTCTCCGCGCCTCGCTCCTCGGGGTCGCGAACAGTCTCGCCTGCACGATTATGGTCATGTTTCTTCTGCCGATATTCGAATCGATATTCGACGTCTCCACCGATTTCACCCTCATGGAGCTGAGCGACCTCAACCGGCCGCTCCTGCGCCGCCTCGTCATCGAAGCGCCCGGCTCGTACCATCATTCGCTCATGGTCGGGAACCTCGTCGAGGCTGTCGCGCGGGACGTCGGCGCGAACGGGCTCCAGGCCAGGGTCGGCGCGTACTATCACGACATCGGGAAGCTCGCGAAGCCGGAGTACTTCTTCGAGAACAAGGGGGAGAACGTCAATAAACACGAGCGGCTCACCCCTCGCATGAGCGCGCTGATTCTCGCCTCCCACGTGAAGGAGGGAATCGATCTCGCGAAGCGGGAGAAACTTCCCCGCATTGTCGTCGACGCGATCCGCGAGCACCACGGAACGACGGTGATGGCCTACTTCTACCAGCGGGCGCTCGAGTACGATTCGCACGACAGCGTCAATATCGACGACTTCCGGTATGCCGGCCCGCGGCCGAGCTCGAAGGAGACCGCGCTCATCATGCTCGCCGACTCGACCGAAGCGGCGGTTCGATCGCTCGAGGGCCCGACGGCGCCCCGGATCCGCGCGATCGTGCAGAAGATCATCGAATCGCGGATGAACGACGGAGAGCTCGACGAGAGCGGGCTGACCCTCAACGACATCGCCGTGATTCGCGAAAAGTTCATCCAGCTCCTCACCGGGGTCTTCCACTCGAGGATCCCGTATCCGTCGCAGCGCGGGGAGGGGGAGTTCGCGCAATGAGGCTCGTGATCGCGCATACGGGGCGTCCGGCCACTCGCGCGGCGTGCGCGCGGCTCTCGCCGTTGTTGCGTTCGCTTGCGGCCCGTGTTCGCCCGGGGGGCTCCACGGTCGAGGTGAACTGGGTCGGGGAGCGGACCATGAGCCGCCTGAACCGCGTGTACAAGAGGCGGAAAGGGGTTCCCGAGATTCTGACGTTTCCCTCGCTCGCCGGGCCCGATCCGGGGAGCGAGCTTCCGCTCGGCGAGATATATCTCTCGTGGGCGCGCGTGTCGCGGGGGGCGCTTCGGCGGGGAGTCTCGAAGCGCTCGTACGCGGCGCGTCTCCTCGTGCACGGGATCTTCCACCTCCGACTCTTCCGGCACGACGACGAGCGGCAGGCGGCCCGGATGGAGCGCGCCGAGGCACGGTTCCTCCGTGGGGCTCTTCCGGAGCGGGAGGTGGAACGTCTCTTCGCGTGAGGCGCCGCCCTCCCTGCGGCCCGGCGCGGCGCTCAAGGACAGGGCGTGACGGTCATGATCATACTCCTCGCACTCCTCTTCGCCGTGCAGTTTCTGATCGCCGGAGGCTTCGCCGCGTTCGGGATCGTCGCGCGCGCCCACGAGGATGCGGCCTTTCCCCGCGAGATGCGCGGGAGCCTTTGCCCGCGGCTCATGCACCGCGGAAGGCTTCACCTCATGCTCTCGCTGCTGGGTCTCGAGGCGATCGTGCTCTCGGGGATCGCGGTCATTCTCCACCGCGGCATCGGGGAGGGACAGGCGTGGCAATACGCGATTCTCTCGGTGCTCGCCGTCGCGGTGTCGGTGATCGCGGTCACGGTCGCGGCGTTCGGCGTCGCGTCGATGAACCCCGTCCGGTTCGCCCTCATCTCCTCGTATTTTCTGCTCCCCGTCTATCTCCTGTTCCGACCGCTCGCGGCGCTTTTTCTCCGGGTCGTCTCCGTCGCCTTTCCGAACCTTCCCCGCGAGATGGCGAGCCCGTTCTTTCTCTTCTCCGGCGCGCGTGACGACCGCACGGACGGCTTTCTCGAGGACAAGGGATCGCGGCTCATCCGCAGCATCCAGGAATTCGGCGTGAAGAAAGTGCGGGAAGTCATGGTTCCCCGTATCGATATCTTCGCCCTCGACGTGCGCACCCCCATCGAGGAGGTCCGCGAACTGGCCTCCGGCGCGGGGCATTCCCGCGTGCCGGTCTACGACGGGAGCATCGACCGGGTCGTCGGGCTCCTCTACGTCAAGGATCTTCTCAAGATCCCGCCGGGAGAAGCCGTGCGGCTCGACCGGGGCCTCCTGGTCCGCGAGGCGTACTTCGTCCCCGAGGGGAAGAAGATCGACGATCTCCTCCGCGAGTTTCAGCTGGGCAAGAAGCACATGGCCGTCGTCGTCGACGAATACGGCGGCACCTCGGGGATCGTGACGCTCGAGGACATTCTCGAGGAGATCGTCGGGGAGATTCTCGACGAATACGATCATGAGCCTCCCCTCGTGCGCCAGACGGGTCCGCGGCAGTTCGTCGCGGCGGGATGGGTCACGATCGAGCATCTGAACGCCGCGCTCGCCGTCTCCCTTCCTTCGGACGAGGTTGACACGCTCGGCGGATTTCTCTATAACTTGATAGGCCGCGTGCCCGAGGAGGGAGAAGAGGTCGACTTCGCCGGTATTCGTTTCAAGATCAGCCGTCTCGAGGGACAGCGGATCGTCGAAGTGGTTGTATGGTTGCCCGAAAAATAGCGGATCACTCGGCCATACGATGGTTCAGGAGGAGGTTCCTGACGGGGCTTCTCGTCCTTCTCCCGACGGTGCTGACGGCCTACGTGCTTTTTCGGATCTTCAAATGGGTCGACGGTTTTCTCAAGCCCATCATCGTGCGGTACCCGTTCCTCGATATTCCCGGGCTCGGTTTCGTCGGGGTCATTGTCATCATTCTCCTCGCCGGCGTTCTGGGCGGCGGCTTTTTCGGGAGAACCTTGTTCAAGTGGGTCGAGGGGGGATTCGAAAAGATACCGATGGTGCGGAGCATCTACGTCGCGATAAAGCAGGTGAGCGAGGTGTTTCTCAAGCAGGAACGCTCCGTTTTCAAGGAGGTCGTGTTCGTTCAGTACCCGCGCATGGGTCTCTACACGCTCGGCCTCGTGACCTCGACGGTGAGATTCAGGGGGGCCGACGGAGTTGAGCGGGAATACATCGCGATCTTTCTTCCGACGACGCCGAATCCGACGTCGGGTTTCTTCGTCCTGGTTCCCCGGGAAGAGACGATTCCTTCAAGCATGTCGATTCAGGATGCCATGACCATGATCATTTCGGGGGGCGCGGTCGTTCCGCCGGGCCGCATCAATTCCGCGAGCGATCCGGCAGAGGCCCCCGGCGGATGACGGCCGCCGTGGAGCGAGCGTGAGTGAGATCGTCAAAGACCGCGCCGTCGTGCTCAAAACGTACCCGTACGGGGAATCGAGCGTCGTCGCCGTGTCGCTCACGCGGTCGCACGGCAAGGTGCGGTTTCTCGCCAAGGGCGCCCGGAGAGTGAAGAGCGCGCTCCAGGGAAGCCTGATGACGGGAAGCGTGTCGGAGATCGTCTTCTACTGGCGCCCCGAACGGGGGCTGCAGCTCCTCAAGGAGATCGAGACGGTGGAACCGTACGAGGCGGCGCTCGGAGATCTCGAGCGGCTCTGTCTGTTCCAGGCGGGGCTCGAGATCGTCGACCGCTCGGTCGTCGAGAGCGAGTCCGACGAGCGCGTCTTCGACATGATGGAGACGTTCATGCGGCTTATCCCCGCGGCGCCGGATCCATGGGTGCTTTTCTACGCGTTCGAGATCGGTGTTCTGAAACTCGCCGGCTCTTTCCCGGCGACCTCATCGTGCGCGCACTGCAGCCGCGCGCTCGAAAACGAGGCGTTCTCGGTCGACCCGGCGAGCGGCCTCGTGAGCTGCGCCTCGTGCCGCCAGAAGGGGCGCGCTCTCACGCGGGGAGCTTCCGCGCTCGTCGCGCGGCTCGAGAGGTTCGGATTCGAAGGGGTGCGCGAGGCGAGGATGAGCCGCGGCGAACGCAAGGAGATCGGCGAGCTCATCCACCAGTTCTTCGTGAACCACGTCGAGGGATATCGGCTTCCCCATGCGCTGCGTCTCTGCAAGGAGGTGAACGGCCAGTGACCTTTCAAGAGGTGGTTCGCGCCCTGGAGCGTTTCTGGGCGAAGGAGGGGTGTCTGCTCTTGACGTCGTACAATTCGGAGGTCGGCGCCGGAACGATGAATCCGGCAACGTTTCTCAGAGTGCTCGGGCCCGAGCCGTGGCGTGCGGCGTATCTCGAGCCGACAAAGCGGCCGAAAGACGGAAGGTACGGCGAAAATCCGAACCGCGTGCAGCAGTTCAATCAGTACCAGGTCATTCTCAAGCCTTCACCAACAAACGTTCTGCCTCTCTACATACGGAGCCTGACGGCCATCGGTATCGACCCCGCCGCGCACGACATACGCCTCCTCGAGGACGACTGGGAGTCACCGACGCTCGGGGCGGCGGGGCTCGGCTGGGAGGTCTGGCTCGATGGGATGGAGATCACGCAGTTCACCTATTTTCAGCAGGCCGGCGGGATGGATCTCGACCCCATTTCCGCGGAGATCACGTACGGGCTCGAACGCATTTGCATGTACCTCCAGGGAGTCGACGACATCATGGACGTCGAATGGGGCGGCGGCCTGACCTGGGGGGAGCTCAACCGGGAGGCCGAGCGGGAATGGAGCCGTTTCAATTTCGAGAAGGCCGACATACCGTTCCACTTCGAGATGTTCGACCGGCTGCAGCGGGAGGCCGTGCGGACGCTCGGCGAGGGGCTCATTCTCCCCGCCTACGACTACGTCGTGAAATGCTCGCACATCTTCAACATCCTCGACGCCCGCGGCGCGGTGAGCGTTTCCGAGCGGACGAGCTACATCGGCCGGATCAGGGATCTCGCGCGTCGGACCGCCGAGGCGTACGTCGCCGAGCGCGAGCGTCTCGGGTATCCGCTCCTCGCGCGCCGGCGCGCCTTCGCAAAGGAGCGGACGTGACAAAGGACCTACTCCTCGAGATCGGATGCGAGAATCTCCCGAGCGGTTACCTCGACGACATGATCGAACAGCTGCGGAAGCTCTTTGCGGAAGGGCTCAAGGCCGAACGGATCCCCTTCGGAGAAATCGCCGTCATGGGGACCCCGAAGCGTCTCGTCGTTCATGTGCGCGACCTCGCCGCGAAGCAGGGGGGGGCCGAGGAGTCGATCGTCGGGCCTCCGGTGAAGATCGCCTTCGCCGAGGACGGCACGTTCACGCGAGCGGCCGAGGGTTTCGCGAGATCGCACGGCGTTGAGCCGGCCTCGCTCGCGCGCGTCGAGACCCCGAAAGGCAGCTACCTCGCGTTCGTGAAAAGGATCAAGGGAAAACCCGCGGTCTCTCTCCTGAAGGAGCGCCTCCCGCAGTGGATTCAGGGAGTCCGTACGCCGAAGACGATGCGGTGGAACTCGGGGGACGTACGTTTCGCGCGGCCCATCAGGTGGATCCTGTGCCTGTACGGCCCGGACGTCGTCAGGGTAAAGATCGACACGCTCGTCGCCGCGAGATGCACGCGTCTATCAGCGCTCTTCGAAAAGACGGTATCCGTCAAATCGGCGGATCACTACTTCGCGATCATGCGAAGGAGCGGGATCATTCTCGACCCCTCGGCGCGCCGGGACGCGATCCGCGCGCAGGCCGAGCGTAGCGCGGCCGCGCAGGGAGGCACGCTCGTCGAGGATGAGGATCTCGTGCGCATCGTCGCGAACCTCCTCGAATCCCCGGTCGTGATGGCGGGTGGCTACGACGAGGCGTTCCTCGCTCTTCCGCGCGAGGTGATCATCACGGCCCTCAAGAGCCACCAGCGGTACTTCTCGGTGGCGGGGCCGCGTGGAAAGCTGCTGCCGCACTTCGTTGCGTTCGCCGACGGCGCGCGGAGAAACGCCGCATCGATCGTCAAGGGGTACGAGCGCGTGCTCCGCGCGAGGCTCGACGACGCCGTTTTCTACTACCGGGAGGACACGGCACGGCCGTTCGAGGAGATGGCGGCGAAGCTCCGGGGAATCGTCTGGCTCGAAGGGCTCGGGAGCCTCGCGGAGAAGGCCTCGCGGATCGAGGCGCTCGCCCTCTGGATGCGCTCGGCCTGGGGCATCGGGGGAGAAGAGCTCGAGCGCACCATCCGGCGCTCGGCGCATCTGGCGAAGGCCGATCTCGCGAGCGAGATGGTGAAGGACGGAAAGGAGTTCACGGCGCTCCAGGGGTACATCGGACGCGAATACGCCCGCGCCTCCGGTGAGACGGCCGAGGTCGCAGAGGTCATCTACGAGCACTACCTGCCGAAGTTCGCCGGGGACCGCCTCCCGCGCAGCGATGCGAGCACGCTCGTCGCCCTCGCGGACAAGATCGACACGATCTCCGGGTGCTTCGTCATGGGGCTCGAGCCTTCGGGCTCGCAGGACCCGTACGCCCTTCGCAGGCAGGCTGTGGGGGTCGTCCGTATCCTCGTGGCGAAGCGCTCGCCGCTGTCCCTTCCCGAGGCCCTTGACCGGAGCGTTTCGTTGTTCGCTGGCTCGCTCGGAGCGGCGGCCGACAGCCGCACGGAGCTCCTCGCGGCGCTCCGAGATTTTTATGCGCAGCGCATGTACGCGATTCTACGCGGCGACGGTGCCGATCACGATCTCGTCGCCGCGATTCTCGCCTCCCCCTGGGAGTACCCCCACGCGGTCGCTGATATGGTCGCGGAGCTCGCCGCCCTGAGAAAGAGCGGGGAGCTCGCGCCGTTCGTTCTCGCGATGAAGCGGCTGACCAATATTATTCCGCGCTCGTTGAGGGAGGGATTCACGTACGACGGCGGGATGAAGGCGCTCGAGGCGCTCTCGGCGGGGCGCCATTCCGAGCTCGGATTCTCGCCGGAGCTCTTCGACGTCGACGCCGAGAGAAAGCTGGCGGACGAAGTCTCCCGTGCATCGAGGGATCTCCTGGAAGCGAAGCGCGCGGGAGAGGTCCAGCGTGCGCTGAGCATTCTGAGAGGGATTGTGCCATACGTGAATAAATTCTTCGAAGATGTTCTCGTGAATTGTGAAGATGAAAAAATACGAGATAATAGAATAGCATTGCTCGCAAGCAGTTACAGGGCCTTCATGCTGTTCTGCGATTTCTCCCAGATCGCCGGGGAGTAAGGGAACGGGCCCTGCCCGGGAGGCTGTAACTATTGAAATCTTCGGAAGCTCCAGCCCAAATTACCGCTTGACATTTTTTCAAATTCTGTGATACAATCCACATTGTCTCGAAAGCAGAGTGGAGGATTGTCCGAAAGGATGGGCCTCCTTTATCGAGCGGGGTTACAACCCCCACCGCCGTTGGAGAGCCAGGCTTACTCGACAAATTAGGTTTAGGAGCTCTGACGGAAGAAGCCCTGCTTAGTCGAATCGATGGAAGGGAGGTGATGGAAGGAATAGAGATTCGATATAAAGGGGGTATGGCACTTTGCTCTTCGAGATTCAAATTCGTTGTGCGTCGATTCAAGC
>DATCCP010000052.1:0-2651 GCA_036511215.1 Candidatus Krumholzibacteriaceae bacterium | reverse complement strand
GAGGCCGCGGGGAACACGATCAACGATACCGGCCTGTGGCCCGATCCGATGACCGGCGGCACGTCGAAGATCCGCGCCGTCACGAAGCTCATCGGCCCCGACGAATACACGTATGAGCTGTTCATGGTGGGCCCGGACGGCAAGGAATTCAAATCGCTCGAGAACAGGTCCGTCAGGAAGAAATAGCGCGTATGTCGCGCAGGAGGAAAGGAGAGGCGAAGATGGAGAAACATATTACCGTGGTGGGCGCGCTCAGGATCGGGTACGGCGTCGTGGGCCTCATGATCGCGGCGCTCATTCTCCTGTTCACGATCGGCCCGGGGCTGATCGCTCAACTGACCGAGGGAGACGACACCGCGCTCGCCATACTCACGGCGATCGGCGTGCCGATTGCGTTCTTTGTGGTCGTGCTCTCCGCGGCCGACATCATCGGCGGCATCGGCGTGCTGAGGCGCAAGAACTGGGCGCGCTACCTCGTCATGATTCATTGCGTTCTCGATATTTTCAATATTCCGATCGGCACGGCCCTCGGCGTCTACTGCATCTGGGTTCTCATGCAGGACGAGACGGCCCGGCTTTTCACGCAGCGGGAAGGGTAACATCCTCGCGTCGGCCGCGCCCTCCCGCCGTGAAGCGGACGCCCCCTGGACACTCCCGGGGAGGAGCGTAAATTTGCGGCTTGCGCACGAGTCGATTGTGCCGCACAATATGCGACGTACACGCATCAAAGCGGCGCGTAATTCTGAATCCGAAGGGAGGTTTCCCGTGACAGCGAATATCGGAAAGGTCGATCGCGGGATCAGGTATGTTCTGGCTCTCGTCGTCATCGTTCTCCTCGTGACGAGGCGCGTACACGGCGCCCTCGCCATCGTTCTCGGAATCGTCGGCGCCATGCTGTTGATAACGGCGTTCATCAACTACTGTGCGCTCTATCCCGTGCTGGGCATCAAGAAGTCGAAGTAAGGTCTCGGCAGCCCGGGAAGATTCGGCGGCAGCTCGCGCTCCTTAACCCGATCACGCATATGAAACTGGTCGCTGCAGCTATAATCATCTCTCATGGAAAAGTGCTTCTCGCGCGGCGTAAGCGGGGGGACAGCCATCAGGGCTACTGGGAGTTTCCCGGCGGTGCCGTCGAGCGGGGGGAAACGCTCGAGGAATGCCTCGCGCGTGAGCTGAAAGAGGAGCTCGGCGTCACGGCGACGGTGGGAGCGGTGATCGCGAGAAACGAGTACCGCTCCGCGCGCGGATCGATGGATCTCGTGGCGATCGTGGCGCACATCGGAGACGGCGAGATGACGCTCGCCGCGCATGACGCGGTGGAATGGGTGAGACCGGAGGACATCAGGCGATACCGGCTGGCCCCTGCGGACCTGCCCATCGCGAAGGCCCTCGTGGAAAAGGCGGAGCTGTTCCGGGAATGAAGGCTGTTGTTCTCAAGCGCGGCCGCGAAAAGTCGTTGATGCGGAGGCATCCGTGGATATTCTCCGGGGCGATCGCGCGCGTCGAGGGGAAGCCGAGGCGGGGTGAAACCGTCGATATTCTCGCGGCGGAGGGGGCGGTGCTCGCCCGCGGCTCCTACTCGCCGGCGTCGCAGATCACGGTCCGTGTCTGGACGTTCGACCCGCAGGAGGATGTTTCACCTGAGTTCTTCCACGGCCGCCTCGAACGGGCGATAGATTCGAGACGCGCGCTCGTCGCGGACGAAGGTCCGCACGGAGTTCGTCTCGTCAACGCCGAATCGGACATGCTGCCGGGAATCATCGTCGATCGCTACGCGGACTTCATCGCCGTCCAGTTCCTCACGGCGGGGGCCGAATACTGGAAGGGCGCCGTCGTCGAAGCGCTCTCGCGGCTTGCGAGCGTCTCGGGTATCTACGAGCGCTCCGACGCGGACGTGCGCGAGAAGGAGGATCTGCCGAAGCTCGCGGGCGTGCTCGCCGGGCGGGAGCCGCCCGATCTCGTCGAGATTCGCGAAGGCCCGTGCCGTTACCTGGTGGACCTCAAGCGCGGGCACAAGACGGGCTTCTACCTCGATCAGCGCGAGAACCGGGGGATGATGGAAGAGTTCGCGTGGGGCACCGACGTGCTCAATTGCTTCTCGTACACGGGGGGCTTCGGCATCGCGGCGCTCCAGGCGGGCGCCGCGCGCGTAACGAACGTCGATTCCTCCGCGTCCGCGCTCGAGCTCGCCCGGAAAAACGCGGAGCTGAACGGCCTCGACGCCTCGAGTCTGGAGCACGTCGAAGGGGACGCGTTCACGATCATGCGCCGGTGGCGCGACGCGGGGCGCGTCTTCGATCTGATCGTCCTCGATCCTCCGAAGTTCGCGCAGTCGCAGAGTCAGCTCATGCGCGCGAGTCGCGGGTACAAGGATATCAATCTCCTCGCCTTCAAGCTCCTCGTTCCGGGGGGAACGCTCTTCACGTTCTCGTGCTCGGGGCTCGTGAGCGCCGAGCTCTTTCAGAAGATCGTCGCCGACGCGGCGCTCGACGCGGGTCGCGAGGCGCAGATCGTCAGGCGCCTCGCCCAGGCGGGCGACCATCCGACGCTCCTGAGCTTTCCCGAGGGCGCGTATCTCAAGGGCCTCATCTGCAAGGTGGTATGAGTCGATGATTCTCAAGGTACGTACTATTGTGTGTCTTGCGGTGCTT
>DATCCP010000051.1:0-6893 GCA_036511215.1 Candidatus Krumholzibacteriaceae bacterium | reverse complement strand
AGCCATATCCTCATCGCCGTGAACAAGGACGACGGGGATCAAGTTCGTGCCCAGAAGAAAGCGGAGGCGCAGCGCATCCTCGGGGAGATCAAGAAGGGCGCCGATTTCGCCGAAGAGGCGCGCAAGTATTCGGGCGACCCCAACAAGGCCCAGGGCGGGGACCTCGGCTACTTCGAGCGCGGGCGCATGGTCCCCGAGTTCGAGAAGGCCGCGTTCGCCCTCAAGACCGGACAGATGAGCGGCATCGTCGAAACGCCGTTTGGCTACCACATCATCAAGGTCGTCGACCATGCGATGGCGAGCACGGTTCCCTTCGACCAGGCAAAGCAGAATATCGAGCAGTACCTCGGAAACCAGAAGAAGCAGCAGGTGCTCACGTCCTATTTCGACAGCCTGCGCTCGATATCGAAGGTGCAGTTTATCGATTCGAGCTTCGCGCGCTGACACCTCGGGAGCCAATTGCGAAAACGAGAGCGCCCTCCGCGGGAAGGGCGCTCTTTTCATATTCGCTTCGACCGTGGGAGTACTTCAGAGATGGATCTTTCCGGGGGGGCGACGCTCGGGGACGTAGGAGTGGGGTATTGTTTCCTCGTTCCACGCTTGCGACACGTAGAGGTTGCAGTAGCAGCTCCCGTGCTCCCGCATGTCCGGTTCGCGGTACACGCAGGGGCAGGTGATATCCCGGTCCCATTCACGGTCCCCCGACGCGAGTCTGCAGGGGCACGCCATGTAGCCGTAGCGCTTCTTGTTCACGAGGAGCGCGGCGAGGAGCTCGAACGTCCGCTCGCGATCCTTGTTGAAATAGTAGCCCTTCGCCTCCTGGAACTTCTTGAGGCGCTCGTAGAGTTCGTCGACTTCGCTCATTTCAGACCCAGTGCCTCCCTGATCTTGTCTTCCCGGTTTCCGACGATGACCGTATCCCCGATGATGATTGTGGGAAACGAGCATGCGGGGTTGAATCTCTTCACTTCTTCGATAATGGCGGCGCGCTCGCTCCCCGAGAGGAGGTCAACGTCGATGTACTCGAACTGCACGCCGAGGTCGCCCATGAGCTTCTTCGCCGCCCGGCAATGGCTGCACGTGCTCAATGTGTACATCTTCACCTTTTTCTCCTGCACATCCTTCTCCCTTCGGGGTTTCGCGACGCCGATGGAAACACAGCCCAGGCTGCCCACCTTCCCCCACGGATTCTCACACAATTACCGGGCCGCGTCACCTAGATTATTTCCATTCTCAGTGGCAATGCTCGTGGCCGCCGCCGCGGCGACAACGGGGGCCGCGCTTCGCCCGCCACATTTTCCTCTGTGATTCGCCCCCCTTCAGCTTATAATCACCCGCCGTGAACAGATGCTCCGGCATTTTGCTGCACGTCACCTCTCTCCCCTCGCGGCATGCGATCGGCGATCTCGGTGCCGGTGCCTACGCCTTCGCCGATTTTCTCGCGCGGGCAGGACAGAGCGTATGGCAGGTGCTCCCGCTCAATCCGACGGACGGCACCCACGGCAACTCTCCCTACAGCAGTGTGTCCGCCTTCGCCGGGAACGTGCTTCTCATAAGCCCCGAGCTTCTCGTCGACGAGGGGCTCCTGCGTCCCGAGGACGTGCCTCCATCGGCGCAGTCTCCGGGCGCGCGCACGGATTATCAGGGGGCGGCGCTCGAGAAGTGGCGTCTTTTGGGCCGCGCCTATGACCGGTTTCGCGCGACCCGATGGAAGTACCACGAATACGAGCAGTTTTCGTCTTTCAACGCGAGGTGGCTCGAGGACTACGCGCTCTTCGTCGTGCTGAAGAAGCAGTTCGGCGGCCAGCCCTGGAGCGCGTGGCCGCGGGAGTTCCGGGACCGGGACGAGATGAGCCTCGGCGACGCGAGGAGCATGTTTGCCCCCGACATCGACCGCGCGAACTTCTTTCAGTTCCTTTTTTTCAGACAATGGATGTCTCTCAGGGCGCACTGCGCCGGTCTGGGAATCCGTCTCATGGGCGACATCCCGATCTACGTGAACTACGACAGCGCCGACGTGTGGACGAACAACCGCATCTTCAAGCTCGGACCCGACCGCAAGCCCCTGTTCGTCGCGGGGGTTCCGCCCGACTACTTCAGCGAGACGGGGCAGCTCTGGGGCAATCCCGTCTATGATTGGGGCGCGCTCAGAGCCGACGGCTACCGCTGGTGGATCGACCGGTTCGCCCATAACCTCGGGCTCTTCGACCACGTCCGCGTGGATCATTTCCGCGGCTTCGTCGGGTACTGGGAGGTGCCCGCCGGAGAGACGACGGCCGTCAAGGGCTCCTGGGTCAAGGCGCCGGCGGACGATTTCTTCGGGACGCTGCTCAGGAGGTTTCCCGGCTTCCCGCTCATCGCGGAGGACCTCGGCGTCATCACCCCCGACGTCAAGGAGGTCATGGCGCGGCATGGGATCCCCGGCATGCGGGTCCTGCTTTTCGCCTTCGCCGATGACGATCCAAAGCATCCGTATCTCCCGCGCAACTACGTCAGGAACTGCGTCGCCTACACGGGGACCCACGACAACAATACGGCGCGAGGCTGGTTCGCGAACGAGGCGCTGCCGGCAGAGAAAGCGCGGCTCGAGCGCTACCTCGGCCGCCCGGTCACGGAGGAGACCGCCAGTGTCGAGCTCGTCCGGCTCGTCATGACGTCCGTAGCCGACGCCGCCGTCATTCCGATGCAGGATATCCTCGGCCTCGGCGAGGAGGCGCGGATGAACCGGCCCGCGGTGCCGCACGGGAACTGGGAATGGCGTCTCCTGAGCTCCCAGATCACGCCGGCGCTCGCCGATTCGCTCGCGGCGACGACCGAGAGCTGTGGCAGGTCGCCTCACACGCCATGAACACCCGCCTCGGCGTCGCGATCACGTGGCGAGAGCAAGCGAAGGTCGGCGTGCCGGTCACCGTCCTGACGCTGGCCGTCGCGGCCGGGTGGCTCGTCCTGAGGTCATTTTGAGGAGGTTTGACGGGACTGGTCCGCATTTTGCAATAGCGCGGGAGGGCACGTGCGCCGGGGAGGCGGCAGGGGTAGGGGAGCGCGCCGGGGGTCCCCGAAAAGAATTTTTCGAAAAAGAAAGATTGTTGCTTGATAAATTTGACACAGTGTATATATTGCAACACAATAAACGGAGCGTACGTAGAGGAGGAGTTATGATCAGGATCAATATTCCACGCGTCGCATTCGGATGTCTGGTGAAGCCGCTAGCGGCTGCGTTTGACGCGCAGCTCGTATATGGTGGCGGAAACGTCCGCGGTGAATTCGATTCGAGATTTGAGAACATGAGCAGCGAACGGCCACGGAGCCGTAGCTTGATGGAGGGACCGGTCGATGGAAACGCAATCTTCAACGCATCGCGCTACCGATGTAGCTAGTGTAGAAAAAAGCGAGGATCATCCTCCGCATTTATCTACCTGCCTCGGTCCATTGTTCGACGGACAGAATATTCCCCAGACAAGAATCATTCATCATTCGCGGATTTCCGGCGTGCGGCCGTTCGCGGGCAGACGTCCCGGCCAGAGCTCGCGCGTGCGCCTGTTCCGCCGGGCATTCTTTCCCGATGTGAGCGATAGGGACTGGAACGACTGGCACTGGCAGATTCGGAACCGGATCCAGTGGCTTCCGCAGTTCGAGCGCATGCTCTCTCTTTCGGCCGACGAGCGGACCGCCATCGAAAAGGGCGGCTCGCTGCTGCCCGTGGGCGTGACACCGTACTACATGAGCATTCTCTCGTACGACAACCCGGCGCAGTCGCTGCGGCGGTCGGTCATCCCGAGCACGCACGAGTTTGCGTGCTCCCCCGGCGAAGCCGCCGACCCGCTCGCGGAAGAGGCGATGAGCCCCGTGCCGGGTCTCGTTCACCGGTACCCGGACCGCGTGCTGTTCCTCGTCTCCGACTTCTGTTCGACCTACTGCCGTTACTGCACGCGCTCGCGCGTCGTGGGGCAGGGTGTGCTGCACCCGGCCATATCGAGGCTCGAGAAGGCGTTCGAATACATCCGGGTCAATCCCCAGATCAGGGACGTCCTCGTTTCGGGCGGCGAGCCGCTCTGCCTGAGCGACGATCGGCTCGATTGGATACTCACCGAGCTCAGGCGCATCCCGCACGTCGAGATCATCCGTATCGGGACGAAGGCGCCCGTCGTGCTCCCGCAGCGCATTACGCCGCAGCTCACGCGCATGCTTCGCAGGCACCATCCGGTCTGGATGAGCATTCACTTCACGCACCCGGACGAGTGCACGCCGGAGACGAGCCGCGCCTGCGCGCAGCTCGCGGACGCCGGCATTCCGCTCGGCTCCCAGACGGTGCTCCTCAAAGGCATCAACGACAGCGTCGAGACGATGAAAAAGCTCGTCCAGCGGCTCATGGTTATGCGGGTGCGGCCGTACTACATATATCAATGTGATCCGATCTACGGGTCCGCCCACTTCAGGACCTCCGTCGACACGGGGCTCGAGATCATCAAGGGGCTGCGAGGCTTCACGAGCGGGTACGCGGTGCCGACGTTCGTCATCGACGCCCCCGGCGGCGGCGGCAAGACACCCATCATGCCCGACTACCTCGTCGGCAGGGAAGGGGACTACGTCGTCCTGCGCAACTACGAGGGGCATATCTTTCGCTACTACGATCCCCAGCCGAGCGAGGAGCTCGTGCATGTCTAGAAAGGCGGGGACCGCGTCGGGCGCATGAGAATAGGCCTCACATACGACCTCAGGACAGAGTATCTCGCGATGGGTTACGGCGAGGAAGAGACGGCCGAGTTTGATCGCGAGGAGACGATCGGGGAGCTCGAGAAGGCGATCCGCGCGCTCGCTCACGAGACCGACCGGATCGGCAACGCACGCCGGCTCGTCGAGCGGCTCGCCCGCGGGGACCGGTGGGACCTCGTCTTCAATATCGCCGAAGGGCTGCGCGGGGTCGGCCGCGAGGCTCAGGTGCCCGCTATCCTCGATCTCTACGAGATCCCGTACACCTTTTCGGATCCCCTGATCATGGCGCTCACGCTCCACAAGGGGATGACGAAGCGCGTGGTCAGGGACTCCGGAATTGCGACTCCCGATTTCGCGCTCGTCGAGAGTCAGGCCGACGCCGAGGCGGTCCGCTTCGAGCCGCCGTATTTCGTGAAGCCGGTCGCCGAGGGAACGAGCAAGGGGATCACACCCCGGTCGATCGTGAAGACCCGAGAGCTTCTCTGGCCTCTATGCGCCGGCCTCCTCGCGGAGTTCAGGCAGCCGGTCATCGTCGAGGAGTTTCTGCCGGGGCGGGAGTTCACCGTCGGGATCGTCGGAACCGGCGCTGAGGCCGAGGCCGTGGGGACGCTCGAGATGGGGCTCAAGCCCGGCGCGGAGAACGACGTCTATTCATATATCAACAAGGAGCAATGCGAGGAGCTCGTCGATTACATCCTCGTGCGGCCCGATACTGATCCGACCGTGCGCGAGGCGGAACGAATCGCGCTCGCGTCCTGGCGTATCCTCGAGTGCCGGGACGCGGGAAGGATCGACGTGCGGTGCGACGCGCGGGGAACGCCGCAGTTCCTCGAGGCCAACCCGCTCGCGGGGCTCCATCCGACACATTCGGACCTGCCCATATTGTGCAGCAAACTCGGCATATCGTACGTAACACTGATCGGCCGCATCATCCGGTCCGCGTGCGCGCACGGGGGGCGGCCGGTGGCGCACACCTGCCGGTAAGGCGATCATGCGTGTCGCGATTCTCTTCAACGCGGTGAGCGAGCAGGCAAAGACCGACGAGCTCGACGTCCTCGTCCAGCTCGAGGCGATTGCGGCGTCCCTCGCTCGTCTCGGGCACGAGCCCGCGAAGGTCCCCTGCACCTTGAACGTGCAGGAGATCGCCGACTCCCTTGCCCGGTTCAAGCCAGATGTGGTGTTCAACCTCGTCGAATGTCTCGACGGGCACGGACGCCTGATCTTTCTCGTGCCGGCCTTTCTCGACGCGTTTGGCGTCACGTACACCGGCTCGCCCGCGGAGGCGCTCTTTCTCACGTCGCACAAGGTTCTCGCGAAGGAGCGCATCAGGGCCGCCGGGCTTCCGACCCCCGACTGGGTCGGTCCGTGGCCCAATGGGGCGATGATACCGCTCGTCAAGAAGCGCGCTCGCTCGCGGAGAAAATCGACCTTCATCGTCAAGTCGGTCTGGGAGCACGCCTCGTTCGGCATGGACGACGACATGGTGCTCCGGCATGCGGACGAGGAAATGCTCATGCGCGCCATGGAGGAGTGGGCGCCGCGTCTGCGCGGCGAATGCTTCGCCGAGGCCTTCGTCGACGGCCGCGAGTTCAACATCTCGGTCATCGCGACCGCCGAGGGGCCGCGTGTGCTCCCGATCGCCGAGATACATTTCATCGACTTTCCGAAGGACAAGCCGAAGATCGTGGGCTACCGGGCGAAGTGGGAAGAGGAGTCGGCCGAATACCGCTGTACGCCCCGGGGTTTCGATTTCGCCGCCGGGGACAAGGATCTCCTCGACGAGCTCACCCGCCTGAGCCGCCTCTCATGGGATCTCTTCGCCCTGCGCGGGTACGCGCGGGTCGATTTCCGGGTCGATCCGAGAGGGAAGCCGTACATCCTCGAGATAAACGCGAATCCCTGCATCTCGCCCGATTCCGGGTTCATCGCGGCCGCGCAGCAGGGCGGTCTCGATTACGACGCCGTGATTGGCTCCATCCTCGAGAACGCCGTTCGGAGGGTGCGCGCCCGGAACGACTGCCGTAAAAAAGGAACGTGATGTCTCGTGAGCAAGGGTAAGAGCGCCGGGGGATTCCCCGAGATCTCCTATCGATCCGACGTGCTGGGCGAGGACGAGGAGACCGTGCGCGAGATCGTCGAGGCGACCGGGTACTTCACGCCGTCCGAGGTCCCCGTCGCCG